>JBKBVA010000088.1:0-9227 GCA_046289665.1 Allosphingosinicella sp. | reverse complement strand
CTTCCTCACGAGCCGAGCTCCGCGCGCACCATCGGCGCGTCCGGCGCCTGGGGGGCGAGCGCGAGATAGCGGGAGAGCGCCGCCCTCCCCTCTTCCGTGCGCCCGTCGCGGATCAGCTGATAGCCGTGCGCGCGCCAGGCCTCGGGCGGCGCATCCGGCATCGCCACCGCCGCCGCATAGCTTTGCCCGGCCAGCGCGCTGTCGCCTTTCTGGCCGCGCAGCCGCCAGACCTCGCCTTCATAGTAACGCAGCAGGCCGCTCCACCCGTCCTTCGCGAGGTTGCGGACGATGTAGAGGCTGGCGCCGGGATCGTTCAGCTTCACCTGGTCGTCGAGCCAGGTCTGGCGGTGCGGCGCGATCGCTTCCAGATAGCGTTCGCGGCCGCGCTCCCCGGTGCCCGGGCGGGCGACTTCCTTGGCGGAGGCGCGCAGGTCCACCATCCGCTGCTCGGGCGCGGGGTGGGTGGCGAGCAACGAATAGCCCCGGCGCGGGCGCTTGCGGCGCATCTCGGCGCTGGCCTCGATCTCCTCGATCAATTGCTGCCAGGTCTCCGGCATCGCCTGCGGATCGTAGCCCGCGCCGGCGATCTGCCGCAGCCCCATCGCGTCCGCCTCCGCCTCGAGCCCGCGCCCGTAAGCGAAGAGCGAGAGGATCGTGCCCATATGGGCGAGCCGGACGAGGTCCCCGGCATAGATGCCGGTCGCCGCCCCGCCGACGCCCGCGCCCATGGCGAGGATGTTGAGCGCCGCGGTCTTGCGCTTGAGGTCGCGCCACATGCGGATCTGGTGGCGGCGCAGGAAATGGCCCGCCTCGTGCGCGATGACGCCGGCGAGCTGCGCCTCGTCGCGCATGCGCAGCATCAGCCCGGTGAAGACGACCATGAAGCCGGTCGGCGCCATGAAGGCGTTGAATTCGGGAACGTGGGCGACATAGACGCGCAGGTCCTTGGCGGCCGGCCCGCCGACGCGCTCGGCGATGCCGCGCAGATAGCCGACGAGCGCCGCGTCCCGGAGCAGCAGGTTCGAGCCGGCAATCTCCTCCTCGACCCGCTGATATTGCTGCCACAGGCCCTCTTCGTCCTTGTCGGACGGGCGGTGGCCGGGGCCGACGAGAGGCTCCATCTCGCCGGGCCGGATCCGGGCCTCGGCGGTGCCGACGAGGCCGGCGCAGCAGGCGCAGCCCAGGCCGCCGAGCATCGCGCGGCGGGTGAGCGGCAGGGCGTCCGGCGCGGCGCTCACTGGCGGTTCCGGACGTTGCGGCCGGCCTTCATCCGGCCGAGCAGCCGCTCGACCATCTGGGCCGCGCCCTCGGGCGTGCGGATGTCGCCGAAGCCGACGCCGGGGGCCATGCTCTGGGTCTGGAGCACGTTGAACCAGACGACCTCGCCGGTCTTGAGGTCCACCAGCGAGGCATAAGCGGCCTGGCCGCCGCCGCCCTGCGGGGCGCAGAAGCCGATGAAGCAGCCGGCGATGCCGAGCACCTGCAGCGCCACCCGGCCGGTGGAGGCGAAACTGTCCTGGGCGTGGAGGAACAGGGCATAGTCCATGCCGGTGGCCTGGCCGAACTTCACCGCCTCCTCGCCCAGCGTCCAGTCGATGCCCTGGCGGCGCTTGGTGGGAAGCTCGGCCCCCATATATTTGTGGAGCGCGATCGAGGCGCCGACCACCTGATGGAGCCGCTCCAGGTCCGCGACCGTCTCGGGCGCGACGCCCGGTATGCCGGCGCGGGTCTCGAGGATCCGGGTGCGGCCGCCGCGCCCCGCCTGCTGGGCGGCGAGCGCCCGCAGCAGATTCTCCCGCGCCTGCTCCGTCCAGTCGGCGCGCGGCTCGACCACGCCGCCGATGGTGACCAGCCCGACCTGAACGTCGGGGCGCATGACGAGGAGGCTGTAGTCGCCCGACGGCGGCTCGAACTCGACATCGGCGATCTGCCGGGTGGAGACGCAGCCGGCGAGCAGGCACGCGGAGGCGGACAGCAGAACGAACGCACGAGGGCCCATGCCGATACTCCCATGAGGCGGCCGGCCTTGTGCCGCAGCAGGAGAGATTTTGCAAGCATCTTTAGATACTTAGCTTTTGGAGCGGTGCCGGGCGGGAACGTTGCCGCGGCTCGCGCTTTGGCCCCGTGCACCAGCAAGGAGGGGCACCATGCGCTATCGCCGGCTCGGATCGAGCGACCTTCAGGTATCGGAAATCTCGCTCGGATCGTGGCTCACCTTCGGCGTCGGGGTGGAGCGCGACAGGGCGGCGGCGGTGGTCGACTCCGCCTTCGATCTCGGCATCAACTTCATCGACACCGCCAACATCTACGGCCGCGGCGCGGCGGAGACCTTCCTGGGCGAGACCCTCGCCGGGCGGCCGCGCGACAGCTATGTGCTCGCCACCAAGCTGTTCTTCCCGATGACCGAGACCGACCGCGGCCTCTCTCGCGCGCAGGTCGAAAAGCAGCTCGATGCGTCGCTGAAGCGGCTGAAGACCGATCATGTCGATCTCTACCAATGCCACCGCTACGATCCCGACACGCCGCTCGAGGAGACGATGGCGGCGCTGTCCGACGCGGTGCGCAGCGGCAAGGCGCGCTGGCTCGGCTTCTCCGAATGGCCGGCCGACAAGATCCGCGCCGCCTGCGAAATGGCCGGGGTCGAGAAGTTCGTCTCCAGCCAGCCGCAATATTCCCTGCTGTGGCGCCAGCCCGAGGAGGAGGTGATCCCGCTCTGCCGCGAGAACGGCATCTCGCAGATCGTCTGGTCGCCGCTCGCGCAGGGTGTGCTCACCGGCAAATATGCGCCGGGCGCCGCCCCGCCCCCTGGCAGCCGCGCAACGAGCGAGGAGATGGGCGGCTGGATGGACTGGCTGATGGAGGACGCGACGCTGGAGGCGGTCGAGCGCCTGAAGCCGCTCGCCGAAGAGGCCGGCCTCAGCCTCGCCCAGTTCGCCCTTGCCTGGGTGCTGCGCGAGCCCAACGTCGCCTCGGCGATCGTCGGCGCCTCGCGGCCCGAGCAACTCGCCGAGAATGCCGCGGCCTCGGGCGCCGAGGTCGATCCGGCGCTGTTCGAACGGGCCGAGGCGATCGCCGCCGCCGCGGCGCCGCAGCGCTGAGGGATCAGACCCGGGTCGGCGCCTCGGCGACGCCCGCCGTGCCGAAGACGCGGCGGTAGCGGTCGACCTCTCCGGCCGGGCCGAGCGCCTTGCTGTAATTGTCGCTGAGCTTGACGGCGGGGTGGCCGTTGGCGGCGACGAGCTTGGCGACCAGGGAGATCGGCCTCAGCGCGTCGGGATCGGTCGGGTGGCAGCCGATGAAGTCGTTGGTCAGCATCGTTCCCCAGCCGAAGCCGGTACGCACCCGGCCGGCGAAATGGGCATGGACGGCGGGAATGTCGTTGCCGTTGGCCTCGTAGCCGGGGACGGCGACGTCCAGCCCGTCGGAGAAGATGACGAGCTTCTCCTTCGGATCCACCGTCATCCGCTCCCAGAAGGCGATCAGCTCCTCGCCCGCCTCGACGGGCGGCTTGGAATCGGGGCGGGCGCCGGTCCAGTTGGCGACCCACTGGGGGGCGTCCTTCAGGAACTGGGAGGTGCCGAAGGTGTCCGGGAGGAAGATGAGGAGGCCGCCGCGGTAGCTGTTCTGCCACTCCTGGAGGACCTTGTACTGGGCCTCCCTGAGGCAGAGATCGTCGGAGAGCGGGCAGAGGGCGGCGAGCGCCATCGGCAGTTCGTGGGCGTTGGTGCCCTTGGCCTCGAGGCCGTGCTTCATGGCCAGAAAGGCGTTGGAGGTTCCGGTAAAGGCGGCGCCGAGGACCTCCTTCGCGGTCGAAACGCAATGTTCCTGCCACAGGAAGGAGTGGCGGCGGCGGGTGCCGAAATCGGTGAGGTTGAGGTCCTCGAGCCGCGCCAGCCGCTCGAGCTTGGCGTAGAGCTTCACCTTGGCGCGGGCGTAGAGGATGTCGAGCTGGCTGCGGCTCATAGTGCGCAGCACGGCGCGGTTGCGCAGCTCGTTGACGATGGCGAGGAGCGGGATCTCCCAGAAGGTGACCTCGCACCACCGGCCGCTGGTCTCGAAGGTGATCTGGCCGGTCTCGGGATCGGTGCCGAGCTCGTAATCGGGGAGGCGCAGGCGCCGCAGGAAATCGACGAAGCCGGGCGAGAAGAGGTCGTTCTGCCCGTAAAATTCCTGGCCGCGCAGCCATATCAGCTCGTTGGGCTGGAAGCGCAGCGACCGCACGTGGTCGAGCTGCTCGCGAAGTTCGCCGAGGTCGACGATCCCGGCCAGCCGCACCGAGCGGGTCCGGTTCGACAAGGCGAAGGTCGCCTGGTCGTGGAAGTGCTTCTCGTGGATCATCTGCGCCATGAGCAGCTTGTAGAAATCGGTGTCGAGCAGGGTGCGGACGATCGGATCGAACGGGAAGCCGTGATCGAAGGCGCGGCGAGCGAAATCCATGCGGGAAGTCCTCAGTGGGAGGGCGGCCGGAAGCGGTAGAGCGCGGCGGGGCGGAAGGCGGCGCCGCTCTCTCGCGCGCCGGTCGCCTCCAGCCAGCCGCGGTCGAGCATGCGGCGGCGGAAGGCGGGCTTGTTGAGCGGCCGCCCGAGGATCGCCTCGTGCACGTCCTGCAACGCGCGCAGGGTAAAAAGCTCCGGCAGCAGCGCGAAGGCGATCGGCGTGTAATCGAGCTTGCCGCGCAGCCGCTGCAGGGCGAGCGCGACGATCTCCGCATGGTCGAAGGCGAGCGCCTCCTCTGCCCCCTCGCCCGCGGCCGCCGCCTCGACCAGCGCCAGGCTGAGCTCCGGCGCGCCCTCGAGCGCGGCGGCGAGCCGCTCGGGCGGCAGCAGGGCGAAATAGGCGACGGTGACGACGCGCATGCGCGGGTCGCGGCCCGGCGCGCCGAAGCTGTAGAGCTGCTCGAGCCAGGCGCCTTCGAGATGCGCCTTGCCGGCGAGCACGCGCCGCGCCGCCGCGTCGAGGCTCTCGTCCGGACCGACGAAGCCGCCCGGCAGCGCGCGGCGGCCGGAGAACGGCGCCTCGCCGCGGCGGGTGAGCAGCACGCAGAGCCGCCCCTCCCAAAGCGTCATCAGCACGAGATCCACCGTCACCGCCATCGGCGGATAGACGTGCGGATCGTAGGCGTCGGTCTCGGTCACGCGGCCCTTCCCTGCTGCGGACCTTGACTTATATGCACATTGCGCATATGTCAATCGAACCCCGCAGGAGGAGCCGGACCGTGAAGGACTTCGTCATCGTCGTGGACACGCAGCGCGACTTCATGGCCGCCGACGGCGCCTTGTCGGTGACCGGCGCCGAGGCCCTGCTCCCCGCCTTCCGCCGCTACCTCGAAGGTCTGGCGCCGGAGCGGACGGCGGGCGCGCTCTTCACCTTCGACACCCACGATCCCGAAATCTACGCCGCCTCCCCCGAGGCGGAGCAATTCCCCCCGCATTGCGTGCGCGGTAGCGAAGGCTGGGCGAACATGCTGGAAGCGGGCGCGATCGACCCGGATATTCCGGTCTGGCGGCTGGAAAAAGGCGTGTTCGACATGTGGGAGGAGGCCGACGTCGCGATCCGCAGCGAACGCGACCCCGCCGCCCCGCCGGTGGAGCGCGACGCCTTCTTCGAGCGGCTGAAGGGCGAAGGCGTCGGCCACGTCACGGTGATCGGCGTCGCGGCCGACTATTGCGTCAAATGGGCGGTCGACGGCCTCGTCGCCCGCGGCTTCGCCGTCACCGTGCCCGAAGCGCTGACCCGCGGCATCGCCCGGCAGATCCGGCAGGTCGTGGCCGAGGACTTCGCCGGCCGCAGCGTGCGGGTGGGAGATACGGTGCCGGCTTGAGGCGCGGGGTCCGCCGCGTTCCGTCCACGGGCCGTCGAAATTTCAGCTTGCGATGAGAGACGGACATTGAGCCCGCCATGCCAACTAACCCTGGGTTAGTACGCGCGTGACGAATTCGGATTTTCCGTCGGTGTAGGTCGCGCGATCGTCTGGATGGCGGGCAGCCAGGGCGCGCTTCAGCTGCGCATATTCCGCCGCAAGGGACGCATCTTCGCGGAGCCGGTCGCGGAACCGGAGCATGCGATCCCAAGCCTCACCGTAGACCGGCACAACATGGATGAGGTGCGTTCGTGGATTGCCTCTCCCGAAAACCTCGTGTCCGGGCACGCCGGCCCATGGTGCGTGCTCGTAGCCGAGCGGCAAGAGCGCATCCTTGGTGGCTCTCAGGTCGACTGGCGCGGGAACGCCGAGCAGCATGTCCAGGATAGGTTTGGCCGGGATGCCGGGGATGCTCGTGCTGCCACAGTGCTCAAGCATGCCGTTGATCGAGCTAATGGCGCGATCGAGGCGCTTTGCTTCCCCTTCAAAGAGGTCGTTCCAAACGGGAGTGGGCTCTGACAGCCGTACGAGCCCTTGAGCAAGTCCGAGCTTACCGTCTCCTCCTTTCACGCGACTTCACTCCGATGCGGGATGAGAAGAGTAGCAAGGAGCGGAACGCCCGCAACCGGTCAGAAGCGGACGTCAGAACAATGCGACCCCCATCCTCGGAAGCTCCGCAATGGGTGGAAAGCGGACGCCGGCCATGACACCCTATGCCATGGCTGGAGGAGGGATGGTATGTGGTGGAAGCTTGCAGGGCTGTTCGTGCTGGCCGCGTCGCTCGTCTTCGCTGTGATCCCGATCCGGACCCATGCGATCGTCTTCGATCCCGCCACCGTTTCGGCTCCCAAGGCCCTGTCGCTCGCTGACACGGTCGGCAACATGTATCTGACGCCAGGGACCGTGCTGCTCATCGTCTTCATCTTGGCCGTGGCGGGCTTCGTTGCCCTGAAGGTCCTTCGCGGCCACTGGTGAACGTCCGCAATCGGGATACTTGATCTGCCGGAGATTCAGCGTCGGGTTGAGAGTGAGGGAAGCGGCCGGCGCGACCGCGCCGATACTTCGCGCCGCGGTTGAGACCCGCCGCAATGGGATTTGGGCCGCTCGGCTCTGCGGCTTGAGAAGCGCTGTTCGCCCTCGATGTCGACGATGGCTGGAAAGCGGAGACAGGCTCCCCTAGCCTGCCGGCATGGCATCCAGGGCATCCCGAACGCTGTACGCAAAAGGCTGGGCCTATCTGCTGGCCACCGCCTCCATCTTCATCGCCATCCTGGCAGCCGCTCCCGATCGGGCCGAAGGTCCGCTGATGATAACCTGGGTGGCGGTCGCCGGCCTCGGATCGCTCGCTTTCCGTTGCCCGCGATGCGGCAAGAACCTGTTCATGAAAGGCATTATGAGCGTGCCCTGGCCCGCGGCGAGGTGTCGCAGATGCGGCACCGACCTGACGGCACTGCCGCCGGCCGGGTGAGGGACCTCCCCCTTCCCGCTAGCCGGCGGTGGGCTGTTGCGGGCCGAAGTGGAGGTAGCGCTCGGTGAAGTCGGCTGCTTTCTTCAGCCGCTCCCACTGCGGAAAGCGCACGCTGCGGCGGTCGCGCTCGATCAGGCCTTCGGCTTCCAGCGCCTTCAGCGTGCGTTTGACGTGCACCGAGGTGAGGCCGGTCGAATCCGCCAGCTGCTCCTGCGTCATCGGCAGCTCGCAGCGATATTCGTGCATCAATTGCTGCCGGTCGAGCCGGACCGCGATCTCGCAGAGCAGGTGGGCGATGCGGGTGCGGGCGTCGCGCCGGCCGACGTTCAGCACCCATTCGCGGAAGATCGACGCCTCGACGAGGATGTTGACGGTGAAGGCGTGGCCGATGGCGGGCCGCTCGCGCGCGATCTTCTGGAGCGCCGTGCGCGGGATCAGCGCCACTTCCGCCTGCGTCAGCGTCTGCACATTGTGGTCGGCGACGTCGAGGAACAGGTGCTGGAGGTCGAGCGGATCGCCCGGCATCTGGATGGCGACGATCTGGCGCGTCCCGTCGGTGGTCAGCTTGTGGCGGTAGCGAAGCCGGAGATGAGGGCGGCGCAATGGACCGGCAGCTCGCCTTCGCGGACCAGATAGGCGGAATGTTCGAGGGTGCGCCGCTCGCAGGGAAGCCGCAGGATCGCGTCCTTGTGGGGTGCGGGCGTCGAGCTTGCGCACCACGAGCGCGAGCGGGTTGTCTAAGTCTAGCATGCAGCATCCCGCAACAGAATGGGCGGGAGCACAAAATGTCTCGCGGCCGCCAAGGCCCGGTCAGTCCTTCCTGGCGATGAAAGCCGTTTAACATCCGACTGTTGCCGAGTCGAACGTCAATGGCGAAACCTGGATCAAGTCGAGCGCGGCGCGCTTGTGCCGGCCCTCCCCGCCCCTCCCCGGCGGGGAGAGGCGGGCGCTCAGAACCAGGCGCGCAGGCCGGCGAGCAGGCTCCATCCTCCCGCCTCTTCGCCCGCCGCGCGGCGGAAGGCGGCGGTGCCCCCGAAGGCGCGCTCATATTCGATGCCGACATAGGGCGCGAATTCGGGGACGATCTCGTAGCGCAGGCGCAGGCCCGCCTCGGCGGTGGAGAGGCCGGCGCCGATGCCGAGCTCGGGCACGTCCTGGAGGGCGAAGTCGAGTTCGACGACCGGCTGGAGGCGCAGCTTCTGCGTGATGAGCAGGTCGTATTCGGCCTCGAAGCGGGCGCTGACGTCGCCTTTCTCGGACACGAAGGCGGCCGCGTCGATCTCGAACCAGTAAGGCGCCAGGCCCTGGACGCCGGCGACGAGATAGGCGCGCTGCGGCCCCGGCCCGAAATCGTGGCGGATACCCGCCTGGACGTCGAACCAGGGATCGATGGCGCGGCTCCACAGCGCCTGGACCTCGCCGGCTTCGAGCCCTTCGCCGAACGCCCCCTCTCCTTCGGACTTGAGCCAGACCTTGTCGACGTCGCCGCCATGCCAGGCCTGCGCGTCCCAGGCATAGCCGTCGGGCCCGTCGCGAACCTTGGCCTCGAGCCGGTCGAGCAGGACTTTCGACGTCTCGATGTCGCCATGCTCGGCGCGCGATCGTTCGCGGGCGCGAGCCATGGCGGCGGGCGACCAGACGAGGTCGGCGGCGTGGCGCGGGCCGGCGAGAGCGGCGGCCGGCGGCGGGAGGACCGGCGGAGCGGCCGGATCGGGCGCGGCGCCGTGGCCGGCATGTGGGTCCGCCTCCCGGGCGGGCATGGCGTGACCGGCATGCGGGTCAGCCTCCTCCGCGGGCATCGCGTGGCCGGCATGCGGGTCCTCAGGCTGCGCGGGCATATCGTGGCCGGCGTGGGGGTCCTCAGGCTCGGCCGGCATGGCGTGGCCGGCGTGCGGATCG
>JBKBVA010000087.1:0-9251 GCA_046289665.1 Allosphingosinicella sp. | reverse complement strand
TGCAGCTCACCGAGGCGATGCGCGAAGGCGGCGCCCGCCCCGGCTGGATCGGCTACATAGGCGTCTCCGACACCGACGCGAAGGCGCGGGAGATCGCCGCGGACGGCGGCCGCATCATCATGGAGCCGGGCGACATTCCGGGCGTCGGCCGCTTCGCCCTCCTCGCCGATCCCGGCGGGGCGCCTTTCTACCTGCTGACGCCGACGCCGGGCCAGGAGGATCAGGGCCCCGCCGATCCGGAAACGCCGGGCCACGTTGCATGGCACGAGCTCTACACCGCGCAGGGGCAGGAAGCGGCGAGCGGCTTCTACGCCCGCCATTTCGGCTGGGAGACGGTCGAGCTGATGGACATGGGCCCGATGGGCCAATACCGCCTCGTCGGCGCCGGCGGCACCGCCTTCGGCGGCATGATGGACAAGCCCGACAATATCCCGGTCTCGCACTGGGGCTTCTATTGCGCCGTCGACGGCCTCGACGCCGCCATCGCCCGGATCGAGGCGGGGGGCGGCGAGGTGCTGATGGGCCCGCACCAGGTGCCGGGTGGCAGCTGGATCGTGCAGGCGCGCGATCCGCAGGGCGCCGCCTTCGCGCTCAATTCGAACAGGCGGTGAGGAGACGAAAGATGGACAAGGTCGAAATCTGCCTCTGGTTCGACGGCAATGGCGAGGAAGCGGCGCGCTTCTACGTCTCGCTCCTTCCCGACAGCCGCATCGACGCCATAACCCGCGCGCCGGCCGACTATCCCGCCGGCAAGCAGGGCGACGTCCTCACCGTCCGCTTCACGCTTGCCGGGCGCTCCTTCATGGCGCTGAACGGCGGCCCCGGCTTCCCCTTCACCCAGGCGGCCTCGCTCAGCGTCGATTGCGAGGACCAGGCGGAGGTCGACCGGCTGTGGGACGCGATCGTCGCCGACGGCGGCCAGCCGGTCGCCTGCAGCTGGATCACCGACCGCTTCGGCCTGTCCTGGCAGATCGTGCCGAGGCGCCTCCCCGAGCTCCTCGCCGACCCGGACCCGGCCCGCGCGAAGCGGGCCATGGAGGCGATGATGGGGATGGTGAAGATCGACGTCGCCGCGCTGGAGAAGGCGGTCGACGGCGGCTGAGGCGGTTCGCCGGCCGCATCGGAACAAAAAGAAAACACTTTCCTACATCGCTGATTTCGGCGATAAAATCGGCATGCGCGAATCGTCCCCCTCCCCTCTCGCTCGGCTGCCGCGGCGTCGCGCCAGCTGCGGCGCGGCGGGCGAAGTGCGTGCTCACGCGGAAGATCATGAACTTCGTGAACTTCGCCCCCTTTTCCGGCCGGACGGGAGGTGATTCGATGGCCCAGCTCGACACGCGCGAAAAGCTCGCCATCCTCGCCGACGCCGCGAAATACGACGCTTCCTGCGCCTCCTCCGGCACCACGAAGCGCGACAGCGCCGGCGGCCCGAACGGCAAAGGCGGGATCGGATCGACCGAAGGCATGGGCATCTGCCATGCCTATGCGCCGGACGGGCGGTGCATCTCGCTCCTCAAGATCCTGCTGACCAACAGCTGCATCTTCGACTGCCATTATTGCATCAACAGGAAGAGCTCGAACGTGCGCCGGGCGCGGTTCACGGCCGAGGAGGTCGTCGCCCTCACCCTCTCCTTCTACAGGCGCAACTACATTGAGGGCCTGTTCCTCTCCTCCGGCATCATCCGTTCGTCCAACTATACGATGGAGCAAATGGTCGAGGTGGCGCGCAGCCTGCGCGAGGATCACGATTTTCGCGGCTACATTCACCTCAAGACCATTCCCGACGCCGATCCGGAGCTGGTGCGGCAGGCGGGGCTGCACGCCGACCGCGTGTCGATCAACGTCGAATTGCCCACCGCCGCCGGGCTCTCCCGGCTCGCGCCGGAAAAGGACGGGGCGCGGATCGAAGGGGCGATGAAGGACATGAGCGGCGCGATCGAGGCGGGCGCCGACGCGAAGAAGCGCTTCAAATCCGCCCCCGCCTTCGCGCCGGCCGGCCAGTCGACCCAGATGATCGTCGGCGCGGACGCGGCGACCGACCGCGACATCGTCGGCCGCGCCAGCAGCCTCTACGACCGCTTTCGCCTGCGCCGCGTCTATTATTCGGCCTTCTCGCCGATCCCGGACGCGAGCGCCGTCCTGCCGCTGAAGCGGCCGCCGCTCCTCAGGGAGCACCGGCTCTACCAGTCGGACTGGCTGATGCGCTTCTACGGCTTTTCGGCCGGGGAAGTGGCGGACGCGGCGGACGGCTCCGGCATGCTGCCGCTCGACATCGATCCGAAGCTCGCCTGGGCGCTGAAGCATCGGGAAAGCTTCCCGGTCGACGTCAACCGGGCGCCGCGCGAGGCTCTGCTGCGGGTGCCGGGGCTCGGCGTCAAGGCGGTGGACCGGATCGTCGCCAGCCGCCGCTGGCGCCGGCTGCGGCTGGACGATGTCGGCCGCCTCACCGTCTCCTTGACGAAGCTGCGCCCGTTCATCACCACCGAGGACTGGCGCCCCACCCTCCTCACCGACCGAGCGGACCTCAAGGCATGGCTGACCCCGAAGCAGGAGCAACTGGAGCTGTTCGCGGCGTGATCGGGGCGGTCCTGCTCGCCCCCCTCCTCCTCCTCGGCTCCTGCGCCGGGTCGCCGGACGCCGAGCCCTGGCAGCCCTTGTTCGACGGGCGCAGCCTCGCGGGCTGGACGCCGAAGATCGCCGGCTTCGCGCTCGGCGAGGACCCGCTCGGCACCTTCGTCGCGGAGGACGGGGCGATCCGGGTCCGCTACGACCGCTACGAGCGGTTCGCCGGGCGTTTCGGCCACCTCGCCTACCGCACGCCTTTCTCCGCCTACCGGCTGCGCTTCGAATATCGCTTCACCGGCACGCAACTGCCGGACGTCGCGGCGTGGCAGCAGAGCAACAGCGGCATCATGCTGCACGGACAGGACCCGGCGACGATGGCGCGCGACCAGCAATTTCCGGTGAGCCTCGAAATGCAGCTGCTCGGCGCCGAGCGGGCGGAGCCGGGCCCCACGGGAAACCTCTGCACCCCCGGCACCAACGTGGTGATGGACGGCAGGCTCGAGACGACCCACTGCATCGTCTCGACCAGTCCGGTGATCCCGAACGGGCGCTGGGTGAAGGCGGAGGCCGAGGTGGACCGGGCCGGCAACGTCACCCACTTCATCGAGGGGCAGGAGGTGATGCGCTACAGCGCGCCGCAATACGACCCGACCGACGCGGACGCGAAGCCGCTGATCGAAGCGGCGGGCGGGAAGCTCGGCATCGAACGCGGCTGGCTCTATTTGCAGAGCGAGGGCCATCCGGTCGCCTTCCGCAACATCGAGATCCGGCCGCTCGACTGACCATGCGGCAGGTCACGCTCGCGGCGGAAGACGATTTCGACGGCTGGCGCGACGCGGCCCGTGCGCTCGCCGCGGCGGGCGTGGCGCCCGAGGCGGTCTCGTGGCAGGTGGGCGGCGGCGCGGGCGACCTCTTCGCCGCTCCCGCCCCTGCCGCCGACCCTGGTCCCGCCGCGCCGCCCGCCGCGCCGTTTCCGGTGCCGCGCGCCTTCGTGACGCTGGCGCAGAGCGCGATCCTGCACGAGGATCCGGAGCGCTTCGCCCTGCTCTACACTTTGCTCTGCCGCCTCCGCGCCGACCCCAGGGCCATCGAGGACGCCGCCGACCCGCTCGTCCGGCGGCTGGAGCGGATGGCCAAGGCGGTGCGGCGGGACATCCACAAGATGCACGCCTTCGTCCGCTTTCGCGAGGTCGAGGAGGACGGCCATTCCCGCTTCGTCGCGTGGTTCGAGCCGGAGCACCATATCGTCCGCGCCGCGGCCGGCTTCTTCGCCCGCCGCTTCGCCTCGATGCACTGGTCGATCCTGACCCCCGAGCTGTCGGTCCACTGGGACGGCGAGCGGCTGACCGAGAGCCCCGGCGCCGCCCGCGGCGACGCGCCGGACGGGGATCCGGTCGAGGGGGTGTGGAAGACCTATTACGCCTCGATCTTCAATCCGGCGCGGCTCAAGGTCGGCGCGATGGTGAAGGAGATGCCGAAGAAATATTGGAAATCCATGCCCGAGACGGCGTTGATCGGCGAGCTGATCAAGGGGGCGCAGGCGCGCGAGGCACGGATGGTGGAGACGTCGCGGGAGAGGACCGGATCGAACCTGCGCGCGGCCTGGGAGGCGGTGCGCGACGAGGCGATGGGGTGCACGCGCTGCGACCTCTACAAATACGGCACCCAGACGGTGTTCGGCGAAGGGCCGCTCGACGCGCCTTTGATGTTCGTCGGCGAGCAGCCCGGGGACCAGGAGGACATTGCCGGCCGCCCCTTCGTCGGACCGGCCGGGCAGCTGTTCGACCGGGCGCTCGGCGACGCTGGCATCGACCGCGGCGCCGCCTACGTCACCAATGCGGTCAAGCATTTCAAGTTCGAGCCGCGCGGCAAGCGGCGCATCCACTCCAAGCCCGACGGCGGCGAGATCGCCGCCTGCCGCTGGTGGCTGGAGCAGGAGCGCAGCCTGCTGCGCCCCGCCATCACCGTCGCGCTCGGCGCCACCGCCGCGCGATCCCTGTTCGGCAAGGCGGTGATGATCGGCAGGATGCGCGGCGCGGCGCACGCCATTCCCGACGGCGGCGAGGGCTGGGTGACGGTCCACCCGAGCTTCCTGCTCCGGGTGCGGGACGACAGGGAGGCGGAATATGCCCGCTTCGTCGAGGATCTGGTGCGGGTGAAGCAGCGGCTCGCCGAGATCGCCTGATCATTCGTAGCGCAAGGCGTGGACCGGCTTCTGCCGCGCCACCAGGTAGGCGAGCATGCCGACGCTGAGCAGCGCGACGGCGAGCGCGACGAGCCCCGCCGCCGGGAACAGCCAGAGCGGCAGCGCGATGCGTTCGGCAAAGCCGTTCAGCCAACCGCGCATCAGCCACCACGCCGCCGGCCAGGCGATCAGGTTGGCGAGCAGCACCGGACGGCTGAGCTGCCAGAGAAGCAGGGCGAGGATCTGCCCTGTGCTCGCCCCCAGGGCCTTTCGGATGCCGATCTCCTTGGTCCGCCGCTGCGCCGCCGAGAGCGACAGGCCGACGAGGCCGAGGCAGGCGAGGAAGATGGCGAGGCCGGAGAAGATCGCGAAGAGCTGCGTGTTGCGCTCGAGGCCCTGATAGAGGCGCTGGAAGTGCTCGCTGACGAAGGCGCGCTGGATCGGGCCTTCGTTGCCGGTGGCGCGCCACAGCCGGTCGATCCGGGCCAGCGTCTCCGGCACGTCCCGCCCCGCCAGCTTGATCGAGACCAGGCCCTCCTCGTTCTCGCCGGGCGGACGCGGCATATAGAGGACAGGCTCGATCGGCTTCTCGACCGACTGAAAGGCGAAATCGGGCACCACCGCCGCCACCTGCGCCTCGTGATCGTCGTCCGGACCGGCGGCCGGGACCGGCAGCATCTCTCCGATCGCGGCGGCGGGCGAGGCGAAGCCGAACGTGCGCGCCGCCGCCTCGTTGATCACCACCTTGGACGCCGCTTCGCCGTTCTGCGGCAACGTCGCCAGCGTGCCGGCGACGGGGCGGACGCCGTAGAGGGCGAAGAGCGACGGGAGCGCCGAGACCATCTCGGTGGTGACCCGGCCGCCCTTCCACTCGAGGAAGGCGAACATCTCGCCGGTGAGCAGACTCCGGCCGCTGCACGAGACGGCGCGCACGCCCGGCAGCTTCTCCACCTCGGCGACGAAGGCCGGCGGACAGCGGGCGGCGACGGCCAGGACCTGGTCGATGTCCATCCGCAGCGCGTCGTGCATCGCATGTTGCCGCTGCTTGTGGACCACCACGGTGGCGATGATCAGGCCGATCAGGATGGCGAACTGGGCGGTGACGAGGACGCTGCGCACCAGGCTCCCGCCGGCGGCCGCGCCCGCCCCGTCCCGCAGCGTCGCCACCGGCGGCAGCGAGGAGAGCAGGAAGGCGGGATAGGCGCCCGCCGCCACCCCGAGCAGTACCGCGCCCCCGATCAGCCAGAGGAGCAGGGCCGGCTCGCCCGCATAATCGAGCCGCGCCTGCGTCTCCAGAAAGCCGTTCACCACCGGCAGCAGCCATTCGCTGGCGGCGAGCGCGAGCAATGTCGCGACCAGCACCGTCAGCACCGCCTCGAAGAGGAATTGCGCGGCGATATGGCCGCGCCCCGCGCCGTTCGCCTTGCGCACCCCGATCTCGCGCCGCCGCCGCCCGGCCAGAGCGACGCTCAAATTCACGAAATTGGCGGTGGCGATGAGCAGCACCAGCGCCGCGACCAGGCTGCCGATCACCAGCCGCTCCCGTGCGCCGGGATGGAAGCCCTCGTGGAGCGCGTAGCGGTCGATCCGCACCGGCTCGAGCCGGTAGGCGCTGCGCAAAGGCGGCGGCAGCAGCGCGGCGATGGCGGGCTGGATCGCGTCTCCCACCTTTTCTTCCGAGGCGCCCGGGCGCAGCCGCAAATAGGTTCTGACCGAGATGGAGAATGCGCCCGGGGCGTCCGCCTGGAGCTGCGACAGGCCGGAGCCGGCGCCGACGCCGGAGGCGAAGATGCCGGCGGAAAGATCGCTGCCGCCCGGCGGGAAGTCCGCGATCACGGCGCGCAGCACCATCGGCTGCCCGGCGACATCCACCATCGCGCCCACCGCATCGGCGCGGCCGAAATGCTTGACGGCCATTTGCTCGGTCATCACCAGCCCGTCGCCGCGGGCGAGCGCCGTGGCGAGATCGCCGTGGAGGACGGGAAAGCGCAGCAGGTCGAAAAAGTCGGGATCGGCCCAGTAGATGCTCTCCTTGTGCGCCGTCCCGCCGCGGCGAAGCTCGACCTCCGCTTCCAGCAGCCGCGCCGCCGCCTCGACCTCCGGCACTCGCGCCTCGATGAGGGCGGCCGCGCCGCCGGGGCTTGCCTGCTGGTAATCGGGCGCGGTGTCCCCGCCGCTCATGATCGAGACGGCGAGGTAGGTGCGATCATAGCGGGGAATGTGGTGGTTGTAGGTGAGCGGCACGCGGGCGACGAGCGCCATCAGGATCGCACCGGCAAGGCCGATGGCGAGGCCGGCGACGGCGATGGCGGAGAGCAGAGGGTTGGCGGAGAGGTTGCGGCCCCAGGCGACCAGCCAGTGGCGCAGCAGCCGCGTCACAGGATCGTCTCCGGCACGATGCGCCCGTCGAGCATCCGGATCGTCCGGTCCGCCGCGGCGGCGTGGAGGGCGGAGTGGGTGACCATGATCACCGTCGTGCCGCCCGCCGCCGCGGATTTGAGGAGGTCCATCACCGCCGCGCCGTTGGCGGTGTCGAGATTGCCGGTCGGCTCGTCGGCGAGGATCAGGTCGGGCTCCGGCGCGAGGGCGCGGGCAATCGCGACCCGCTGCTGCTGGCCGCCGGAAAGCTGCTGCGGCCGGTGGCGGGCGCGATGGGCGATGCCGACCTGCTCCAGCACGGCGTCGATCCGGCGCCCGGCGTCGTTCCTGTAGAGCAGGGCCACCTCCACATTCTCGGCGACGGTGAGCTCGTCGATCAGGTTGAAGCTCTGGAACACGAAGCCGACATGGGCGCGCCTCAGCCGGGTCAGCCGCGCTTCCGAAAGCGTCGCCACCTCCTCGCCCCGCAGCCGGTAGGAGCCGCCGTCCGGCGAATCGAGGAAGCCGAGAATGTTGAGCAGGGTCGATTTGCCGCAACCCGACGGGCCCATGATCGCGACGAACTCGCCCGCCGCCACCTCGAAGGAGACGGAGTCGAGCGCCTGCGTCTCCACCTCGCCGCCGCGATAGGCTCTCGAAAGATCGGTGACGCGGAGGAGCGGATCCATGCGGCCATGCTACACCGGATGGGCGCGCAGAAAAAACGCACAGTCTCAGCCGGTTAGCGCCATTCCGCGGACGCTTCCGCGTGGAGGGCGTCCGTATCCGGACATATTGAGCGGATGCGCCGCGCCCTCTACGCTCGTGCGATGGAACGCCTCCACGCAGTCCTGGTGGTCGACGACAAGGCCGAGGTGCACCAGGCGGTGGCGCTGGCGCTGGAGCCGTGGGTGGAGCGCGTGGAAAGCGCGGCGTCGCCGGACGCGGTGCCGGCGCTGATGGCCGGCCTCCGCTTCGATTGCGTGCTGCTCGACATGAACTTCGCCGCCGGCGAGCGCTCGGGGCGCGAGGGCATGAACGCGCTGGAGGCGATCAAGGCGGCGGACCCGGCCTTGGCCGTGATCTTCATGACCGCCTACGGCGCCGTCTCCCTCGCAGTCGAGAGCCTGAAGCGCGGCGCCGACGATTTCCTGCTCAAGCCGTGGCGCAACGACGCTCTGGTCGCTGCGGTGCGCGAGGCGGCCGAGCGCACCCGCGCCGCCCGCGCCGGCACCAGCCTCGACGAACTGGAGCGCAGCGCGATCGCCGGCGCGCTCGGCCGCCACGGCGGCAACATCGCCCAGGCGGCGGCCGCGCTCGGCCTCAGCCGCCCGGCGCTCTACCGCCGCATGGCGAAGCATGGGCTCTAGCGCGCGGCTCGATCTGGTCTCCGCCTTGGGTTGGCGGCTTCTCTTCGCGGCCATCGCCCTCGCGCTCCTCGTCAGCCTGCTCCCGGCGGCAGCGCATCTGGCGAGCGCGCTCGTCCTTGCCATCGTCGCCGCCTTGCTGCTGGTCGATCTCGTCCGGATCGCGGCGAGGAGCCGGGAGGAGGGAGGCGCCAGGCCCGGGGCCGAGGAACAGGCGCGGGCGCAGCAGCTCGATCAGGCGCGGGCGCTGCTCGACGCCGTCACCGTCGCGCTGTTCGGGATCGGCCCCGACGGCCGCATCCGCTTCGCCAACCGGGCCGCCCGCGCCCTCTCCGGGGCCGACGTGGCGCGGCTGGAGGATGCCGTCGGCGCGGGCCCCGCGGCGGAGATCCTCGCCTTACCGGTCGGCGGGCGGCGCATCGTTACGCTCGCCGACGGGCGGACGATGCTGGTCTGGGTCGGCGCCGTCTCGACGCCGGAGGGCGGAGCGCAGCGGCTCGTCTCGCTGCAGGCGGTGGCGGGCGAGCTCGACGCCGTCCAGGTGGGAGCCTGGCACGCGATGACCCGCGTCCTCGCCCACGAGATGATGAACGCGCTGACGCCGGTCGCCTCGCTCGCCGAGAGCCTGGCGCGGATGGCGGGCGGCGTAGGAAAGCAATAAATAGCCCACGGCCTTGCAGATGCTTTTGCGCTGGCGCCAGTGCGCCGGGCCGATCATGGCGTAAAGATTCTGCGGCAGCGCCGGGGAAACAGAGAAGGCAAGCGCTGCGTCGCAG
>JBKBVA010000086.1:0-9256 GCA_046289665.1 Allosphingosinicella sp. | reverse complement strand
GGTGCACGGCGAGCGCTGCCGCGCACGCCCAGATGAGGCTCGCGAAGGTGCCGACAGTCACCAGGCCATCGGTGTCGAACCGGTTCGCGGCGTGCACGGCGACGGCTCCGCCCAGCGAGAAGCCGAAGAGATAGAGCTTCTCGGGCTTCGAAGCCTGCGCCGCCCGCACGAAGGCGGCGGCGTCGCGGTACAGGCCGTCCTCGCTCGGCGCGCCGGGATTGTCGCCGTAGCCGCGGTAGGAGGCGACGATCAGATCGACGTCGTCGCGGCGGAGCGGCGCCGCAAGGTCGGCGGCGGTGTAGCGATTGCCGCTGTTGCCGTGGAAGAAGACCATCGCCACGTGCCTCGCGCAGCGCGGCTTCCAGCGATAGCCGGTGAGCACGAGGCCGTCCTCGGTCGTCACCTGCACTTCTTCGGGCGGCGGCGTTTGCCCCCACGATATCGCGCGGGGCATCGGATCCGGCTGGAACACCTGGCGGTCGACGATCGAGCCGCCTCCCGCATTGGCGATCAGGAGCACGGACGCCGCGGCGATCACCTTGATGCTTCTGTTGGTCGGCACTTTCCATCTCCCTGCCCAGGCAGCCTCTCCTTCGGGAGCCTCCGGGCAATTTGCTGGTCCTGGCACGGGCTCTGTCACGCGCGCTGAAGAGCGATACTGGCATTCAAACCGCCGAAAGCGAAGCTGTTCGACAGCATGAGGTCGACGTGCGGAGCATCGCGTGCGTCGCCGGGGATACAGTCGAGCGGACAATCGGCATCCCGCTCGACGAAGTTCGCGGTCGGCGGAAGCACGCCGCTGCGGAGCGTCTCGACGGCGATCGCCGCCTCGATCGCACCCGAAGCCCCCAGCGCATGGCCGAGGACGGACTTGCTGGCGGTGACCGGCAGCGCGTGCGCCCGATCGCCGAAGACCTCCACCAGCGCCTGATACTCCGTCTGGTCGTTCGCCTGCGTTCCGGTGCCGTGGGCATTGACGTGATCGACGGCATCGGCGGGTGCGCCGGCCGAGGCCAGAGCGCTGCGCATGGCCCGCGCCATGCCGCCTGCGTCCGGGGCGGTGATCGAGCCGGCATCGGAGCTCATGCCGAAGCCGCTCACCTCCGCCAGGATATCGGCGCCCCGCCGCCTGGCGCTCTCAAACTCTTCCAGCACGAACATCGCGGCGCCCTCGCCGAGGACGAGCCCCCGCCGGCCCCTCGAAAAGGGGCGGCAGCGGTCGTCGGAGAGGACGTGGAGCGCCTGCCAGCCCTTGACGCAGCCGAGCGTCAGGCAGGCCTCGCTGCCGCCGGCGATCGCGATGTCCGCCTGGCCCAGCCGTATGTCCTGGAACGCCTGCCCGATCGCGTGCGCGCCCGAAGCGCAGGCGGAACTGACCGCGTAGACGCCGCCGCGAACCTGAAGCTCGAGCGCGACCTGGCTCGGCACCGCGCTCAGCATGATCCTCGGCACCGTCATCGGATGAAGCCGCGTGCCGTTCCTGCCGTAGACTTTGTAGGAGGCTTCGTCGTGCGTGCACTCGCCGCCGGTCCCGGAGCCGATGATGCACCGGGTGCGCTCGTCCTCGTAATCGGCGAACGAGACGCCGGCCTGGGCGACGGCTTCGCGCGCGGCGACGATCGCATATTGCGCCACCGGATCGATCGCGGGAAGCCGCCGTGCCTCGAAATGACCTTCGGGATCGTACTTTCCGACGCGGGCGACCTCGACGGTGCAGTCGGTCTCGTTGCGGGAGAAGTTGCGGGCCTCCAGCAGGTGCGCCCCGTCGCGGGCGGCGGCCCAGCCCGCGGCAAGGCCGCAGCCCGCTGCGGATACCATGCCGACGCCGGTGACCGCCACGCGCCTCATGCCGCCTTGGCTCCCTGCGCAAGCAGCTGCTCGATCGCTTCGGCGGCGCTTCCGACGGTGGAGAAGGGAAACGAGCCGTCGTCGTTCGCATTGAACGGGATGTCGACGTTGAACTTCTCCTCGAGGTCGAAAAGCAGCTCGACGAAATCGAGCGAATCGATCCCCAGCTCGACGATGTCCGTGTTCCGGTCGATGACCAGGCTGTCGTCGCGACGGACGCCGCGGATCGATGCGGCAATCTGCGTGACGATATCTTCGTTAGACATGGTTCCCCTCCATTCGGTCGACATGACCTTTTCCATATTGCTCGTTGGCGCAGCGCAGCTGGCCGCCTTCCATCCTGAAGACCCTGTCGCTCATCTCGAGGACGGCGAGGTCGTGGGAGGTGATGATCTTGGTGGCCGGGTGGGCGGCGAGGTTCCGCAGCACCGTGGCGGACGTTTCCGCATCGAGGTTCGACGTCACCTCGTCCAGCAGCAGGATCGAGGGATCGGAGTAGAGCGCCCGCGCCAGCATCAGCCTGCGGCGCTGTCCGCTGGAGAGAATGCCGTTCTCCTCGCTGACGATCGTCTCGAGCGCCGCTTCGAGGCCGAGCACCTCGTCGTGCAGGCTGGCGATCCTCAGCGCGGCGTGGACGCGTGGAATGTCGGGATCGACCGCGAAAAAGGTGACGTTCTCGAGCACGGTGCCGAAGAGCAGCTTGTCGGAACCGAGCAGGAGCCCGACATTGCGGCGATAGGCGGTCAACGCCCATCGCGCGACCGGGACGCCGTCCACCTCCAGCGCCCCGGCGGTCGGCGCGTAAAGCCCAGCCATCACCTTGAGGAGCGTCGTCTTTCCGGAGCCGGACGGCCCGAGGATGGCGATCGTCTGTCCCTTGTTGCAGGGGATGTCGAGGCTGATGTCGTCGAGGATCGGCTTGTCGGCGAAGCCTGCCCGGAAGGTGACGTTCCGCAGCGCGACGCCCGTGCGTATCTCCCGGTCGATCATGTGCGAGGCGGCTTCGGGCTCGACCTCGAGGAAGTCCGACAGGCGCGCCATGTTCGCCCCGAGCATCGAGACGTCCGTCATCGTGGTGACGAGGCTGTCGATGCGGGCGAAGAAGATCGTGCGGTAGGTGAAGAAGGCGTAGAGCATGCCGACGGTGAGCTCCTGCGCCAGCACCGCCGCCACGCCCAGGTAGAGCGTCGCCGCCATGCCGACGGCCGTGACGATCTCGACGAGCAGGACCGCATGCGCTTCCGTCATCTGGATGCGGAAGGTCGCGTTCACGTAGCAGACGAAGCTGTCGTACCAGCGCGAGGCGATGGGGATGGTCGCATTGGCGGTCTTCACGGCGGCGATGGCGCGCAGCCCGTCGATCATCTTGGACCGCTCTTCCGACCGTGCGGCGAGCGCGGCGCCGCCCTGGCGGCGCATCTTCGGATAGAGCCAGATCCGGATCCCGATCACCAGCAGGAAGATCGAGGTGACGATGAGGGCGAGCGCCGGTGCGTAGAGGAACATGATCGCGCCGCTCAGCAGGATCATGATGCCGTCGACCGCTCCCGTCACCACCGACTGCGTGACGACGGTCCGGACATGGTCGATCGATTCGAGCCGGGTCGCCACGTCGCCCGGATGCCGCGCCTCGAAATAGCGCAGGGGCAGCCGGAGGATGTGGCCGAAGGCATTGCGGGTGAGCTGCGCGAAGAAGGAGCCGCCGACATTGGCGATGATCCGGCTGCGCAGATAATCGGCCACGGCCGTGGTCAGCGACACGAGGAGCAGCCCGGCCGCCAGCGCCGCCAGCAGGTCGAAATCGCTGCGCGGGACGACCGAATCGAGCGCCGCCTGGACGAAGAGTGGCATCAGCATCGCGACGGCGGCCCCCACCACCGAGACGGCGATGACCTGGATCAGCGATGTCTTGAGGCCATGGGTGAGTTCGAGGATTCGCGTCAGCGGATAGCGCTTCTCGCGGACGATGACCTTGAACGTCTGGGCGGGCTGCACTTCGAGCAGAAAGCCCGTGAAGTGCTCCTCGACGTCGCTCTTCGTGAGCGTGCGTGCCCCGACCGCGGGGTTGTGGACGACATATTTCCCGCGCTTGATCGCCTTCAGCACCACGAAGTGGTTGTTGTCCCAGT
Source organism: Allosphingosinicella sp. (assembly GCA_046289665.1). Lineage (GTDB taxonomy): Bacteria > Pseudomonadota > Alphaproteobacteria > Sphingomonadales > Sphingomonadaceae > Allosphingosinicella. The sequence continues at coordinate 5,279 of JBKBVA010000086.1, read as the reverse complement.
GGAGGATCGCCGGGAGCCTCACCTTGGGGAGGTCGGCGACCTCGTCGAGCTGGTAGCCGCGGACGTCGAAGTTGAGCTGGTCGGCGACCGTGGCGAGGTTGGCGAGGCTGAGGCCGCGCCGGCTCGTCGGATAGGAGGCGCGCAGGTGGTTGAGATCGAGGCTGTGGCCGTGCCACTGGGCGATCATCGCGAGACAGGCGAGGCCGCATTCGCCGTTCGTATCCTGCGTGATGACGGGCAGCCGGCGGCGGCCCAGCGAGAAGAGGTTCATCAGAGGCGCCCCTTGAGCATGAAGAGGGGAGAGAGCCACCAGGAGAGAAGGCTGCGTCGCTCCACCTCGATGTCGGCGGTGAGCATCATGCCGACCTTGAGGGGCCGCGGCCGCCCATAGGCGATCACCTCCTCGTCTTCCGGCTTCACTTCCACGAGAAACGGCCGGTCGCGCTGCTGCTGCTGCCCTTCCGCGGCGGCCGGCTGGCCGCCTTCGATCGAGGCGAGCTCGACGCGGGTGACGGTGCCGTAGCGAAGGCCGTAGGTCTGGAACGGAAAGGCGTCGTACTTGAGCGCCACCCTCTGCCCCTCGTCGATCAGCCCGATCGCGCGGGAGGGAACTTCGAGGACGACCGTCAGCTCCGCCGAAGGCTGCGCGATGGCGAACATCCGCTGCCCCGGCTCGAGCCGCTGCCCAAGCCGAACCGGAATGGCGGCGACGACTCCGTCGTCGGGCGCGACCACGGTGAACGCATGCTGGGCCTGGAGATCGCCGAGCTGCTTTTCGGTGCTGATCCGCTCGTTGCGCAGCGAAAGCGCGTTCTGGGAGAGGTCGCGCATCTGGGACTCGAGCATCGCAATCCGGTCGTCGCGCCCCCGCACGATCTCGTTGAGCTGGAGCTCCGCATCGGCGGCCTCCTGCATGAGCTGGAGCGATTCGACGCGGGCGCGGTCGACGGCCATGCCGGTGATCAGACCCTCGCGGGCCAGCTCTTCCAGGCCGTTCTGCCGCGCCATCGCGACCGAGCGGCGCTGCTGGGTCAGGCTGCGCCGTTCCGCGGCGGCGGTGCGCGAGATGCCCGCCCCGCGCCGCACCGAGGCGATCTGGATCCGCGTCGCCTCGATCGCGCGCTGGGTATCGGCAATCTGCTGGTCGAAGTTGCGCAGCGCCTCGCGCATGTGGGCGACGGATACGGCGTGGGTGTCGCTTCCTTCGCTGACGATCCGCGGCCGGGTGAGATGCGCAAGCGGCTGGCCCTTGCGCACGGTCGCGCCCGCTTCGACGAGCAACGCCGTCACGACGGCGCTGTCCTCGGCGACCACGGTCGAGAAGCCGCTGGCGGCGGCGATCTCGCCGCGTGCGGTTTCGGTACGCGAATAATTGGTGAAGATCGCGAAGATGAAGGCTGCACCGAAGATGGCGCTGAAGAAATAGACAAGCACGCGGTCGATGAGCGGCTGCGCGAGCAGTACCGGCGCCTCGATGGCGTAGGGGGCCGACGAATCCTGTTCCTTCTTCCTCTTCTTCACGGCGTCACCTCGAGAGCCTGATATTCCTTGAAGCGCGGCCACATGTGCCACTGGTCGGGTCTTGAAGAGATCGTCCGGCTGATGAAGCGGTTGACGCGCCGCTGCGCCTCCTCGGCCGATCGCTCGCTGCCGCGCGCCACTTCGAAGATGTCGACGAATTCGATGCCGTCGCGCAGGATGTCCGAGCTGACCCGAAACAGCACCAGCGGGACGGCGCAGAGCGCGGCGAGGTCGATGGAGCCGCTCGTGAACTGGAACGTGTGGCCCAGCGCCTCCGCCGGCGCGCTTCGGCCGTAGCTCGGCGGGAGGTCGACCATCACGATCGCGAACGCGCCTCTGCGGACGAGCTTCACCATCTCGAAGAATTCGTCCGGAGAATCGGGCGATACGAAGCGCAGATCGACGCCGAGTTCGCTCAGCCGGGCCACCGCCGCGCGTTCATCGACGTCGTCGGTCCGCGTCTTCAGGATGACGACGGTGCGGCCGGTGAAATAGCGGTGGAACAGCCAGACGAGCCCGAGCGAATAGGGGCCGAAGTGCATGGTCGCCAGCACGGCGCCCTTCTGATTGACCAGCCACTCGATCTCGGCCTGCTGGCCGAGCGAGATGTAGCGCGTGTCGCGGATCAGCCCCGCCTTGGAGCGGTAGGCAAGGGCGAGCCATTCCATCTGGAACATCACGTCGTGACAGAGCGAGCGGAAGAGAAAGCGGGTGCTCTCCTTGCGCGACAGCGACAGCGTCCTCGCGCAGGCGTCCACCAGAGCGGGGTGCGGGCGCCCCACGACGAGAGGTGCGACGCTGAAGAAGAGGCGAAGGAGTCGCCGCCGGACGGGAAAGGGGAGGGCGGCGATGCAGCGAAGCGCGCGCTCGAGGCCGGACGGTGCCGCCGCGGCCTTGCCCCCGGGCGCCTGCGCGGTCTCGGCGGCATGGGGGGCGGAGATCGCCGGAGCCGCGCTCATCGCCGGCTCCCGGCGGGGGAAGGGATGGCGCGGACCGTGCCGCGCCATCCCCCCGCAGCCGTCGGATCAGGACTTGCCGCTGACCTTCGCGGTGATCTTCCAGCCGCCGCTGCCGACTTCGCCGCCGACTTCCCAGTCGATGCTCTGCGCCTGAGCTTCGGCCTGGAGGTAGGACGAGTCGGACTCGTAGCCGACGCCGACCCAGTTGCCCGAGCCGTCGCTGGCTTCGTCGAGGTAGGAGAGGTTGTAGCTGTAGCTGCCGCCGCCGCCGCCGTCGCCGCCGTTTTCGTCGATGGTCTCGTACTGATAGTACATGCCGCCGACCACCATATCGAACTCAACCACGGAAAGTTCGCGCATTTCTGTTTCTCCAGATCGTGTGAACGTTCGCCCCGGCCTAACCACCCAGGCAAAGGGAGGATGTCAGCGGCACTCATGAAAGTGAAACCGATTTAGGTTCAGAAACGGTTCGAGCCTGAACCGGTGCGAAATGATGTTCGACGACACTGTTTTCAGCGGCCTTCGCACCGCCCGCCGCCTCGTCCTGCGCCACGCGAAGGCGCAGGCGAAAGCGGGCGAAACCCGGGCCGTCCTGGGCGCAGGTCCGGAGGTAGGCGCACACAGATTCGGTTGCCGAGGCGGAGAGGCTCACCAGCCGCCGGCGGCCGTCGTTCGGATCTTCGCGGCTGACGATGATGCCGAGCTTTTCGAGCGTCAGCAGCCGTCGCAACGCGGTCGAGGTAGCGCCGCCGAGCGCGAGCGAGGCCTCCTTCACCGAGATTTCGGCGTCGCTGCAGCTCGCGATGAACAGCTCCAGGACGAGAAGCCAGTTGCGATTGTCGAACAGTTCGGGCGCCTCGAAGAAGGGCTGCTGGCGATGCTGCGAGATGAGCGCCAGCGCCGTTTCCACCAGCGGCTCGGGCCTGCGCGCCGCCCGCTCGGCCGCCGCGCCCAGAACGGGCGAGCGGGGCGGCGAGATGCTGTCCCGGTCGCGCACGCGGGAGCCGATGTCCTTCGCGACCTTGAGAAGCTGGTTCATGGTGACGAGCAGTTCCTGCATGTCGCCGTCCTCCGCGAAGGGCGGTGCGGCGGGCATCCCGCTGATGGGTGCGGCAGGCGCGGCGTTCCGGCTTGCCATGGTCAGAACCGCACCGGCAGGCCGACGAGGAGCTGGCTCATCTGATTGTCGAGATGCTTGAAATCGAGCCTGACGCCGATCGTCCGGGAAAGGCGGTGCTCGACTCCCGCGCCGATCGTGAAGCTGTGGCCGGAAGGCTCCGCATTGCCGACGCCCACGGCCTCGACGCGATAATGGTGCCCGCCATAGCCGAGCGTGCCGTAGAGGAGCGTATCCTCACCGAAGCGCCATCCCGCCCGGCCCGTGACCTTGTACCCGTAGCGCGGGTCGGCGACGTAGGAGCGCCCGTCCGCGAAGCGCGCTTCGGGGGCGCCGCCGCCCACCGACAGGGATGCCTCGGCCCCGATCACGACCCGCCCGCCGACCGGGACGTCGTAGCCTACGAACAGTCCGGCACCGGGGGCCCACGCCCGGTAATAGCGGCCGGTCGCCTGGCTGCCGCCGGGGCCCGTCTCGGCGATGTAGAAATGGTGCTCCACCAGCCCCGCCTCGGGACCGGCATGGAAGCCGCTAAAGCCGTTTCGGCCGGGATCGGCCTGCGCGATTGCCGGCCCGGCATGGGTCAGGGCCACGAATAGGCCGGCGATGGTGACGGGTCGCATTCTCGAAATTCCCCCCGGATCGGAACGAAGGCGAGGAGTATCGGGCTGTTCGGCGCGCTGCCGCACGAACTAGGTTCCAGATTGAACCAAACCGCCGCTTCGCTGCCGGAGGCGCCCGTCTTTTCCCGCAAATTCACGGGCTTGCGAGGGAATTCCTGCCCTCGCTCACGGCTCGGGGAGGGGGGAAGCGGCCCCGGTCAACCCCTCGATTGCCTTCAGTCTGACAGCAATTCCCACCCGTTTCCGGAGCGATCGCCGGTTAGACCGCGGCGTCGGAAAAGGGGGGCGGACATGCCGGGCAAAGCGGAAGATCGTTCACAGCGGCGGCGCATTCGCCGGCGCGGCGCCGGGGTGTGCGCGGCGGCGATCCTGGCCTGCGCCGCGGCCGTCTGGCCGGGGCAGGCGGCGCAGGCGGAGGATCTGCGATCGGCGCTCCAGCAGACGCTCGACAACAGCCCGACGCTCGCCGCCCGCCGCGCCGCCCTCGCCGCCAGGAGCGAGGACATCGTCGCCGCCCGCGTGGCCGGGCGGCCGACGCTGACCGCGGTCACCAGCTTCACCGAGAACATGCAATATCAGCTGCCGAGCGTCTTCCACCCGGACCGGCGGACCGGCGCCGACCTGGTGGCGAGCGTCCCGCTCTATCAGGGCGGGCGGGTCCGTCACGCGGTCCGCGGCGCCCGCCGCGACTATCATGCCGGCTGGGAGGAGCTGCAATTCTCGACCGCCGAGCTGTTCCAGGAAGCGGTGGTCGCCTACGGCAACGTCCTGCGCGACCTCGCCATCGTCGCCATGGCCGAGAGCAACGTCGCCGACCTCGAGATGAACCTGCGCGCGGCCCAGGGGCGGTTCCGCATCGGCGACCTCACCAAGACCGACGTCGCCCAGTCCGAGGCGCGGCTGGCGCTCGCCCGCGCCTCGGTGAGCGAGGCGCGCGCCGAGCTCGGGCGCAGCCGCCAGGAATATATCCTCGTCGTCGGCTCGGCTCCGGTGCGCCTCGAGGACCCGGTCTTCGCCTTCGCCATGCCGGCGACCGAGCGGGAGGCGATCGCCGTCGCG
>JBKBVA010000085.1:0-9270 GCA_046289665.1 Allosphingosinicella sp. | reverse complement strand
GAGCCTGCCCGTAAACGTCATGTGCGACAAGGCTGACAGGCGTGGCCGCGACGGTCTGCGCCGGCCCCACGGCCGCCCCCACCGCCGTCGCCGTGAGCACCACTGCCGCCAGCGCTGCCACGATCACCTGCATACCGCTCGTCATTCTGTCCTCCTGAACCTTTGCCCTCCCGCCTGTCGTGGCGGTTTGCCCATCTCAGATACAAGGCCCGTGCCAAATCGCGGAACCGGTGGTTTTCCGCGGAAAACCCGCAAATTTCGGCCCCTGGCGGCCGATTTCCTCTTGCCAAGTCGTGGGAAATCGCCCCAACTCTTGGCAATGGATCGCAACACCCAGCTGGTCGGCCAATCCTCCTCCTTCCTCGACGCGGTCGAGCGGGCGAGCCGTGCCGCGCCGCTCGACCGGCCCGTCCTCGTCATCGGCGAGCGCGGCACCGGCAAGGAGCTGATCGCCGAGCGGCTCCACCACCTCTCGTCCCGCTGGGACGGGCCTTTGGTGACGATGAACTGCGCCGCGCTGCCGGAGACGCTGATCGAGGCGGAATTGTTCGGCCACGAGGCGGGGGCCTTCACCGGCGCCACCAAGGCGCGGGCCGGCCGCTTCGAGGAAGCCGACGGCGGCACTCTGTTCCTAGACGAGCTCGCCACCCTGTCCCAGGCCGCGCAGGAGCGGCTGCTGCGCGTCGTCGAATATGGCGAAGTGACGCGGATCGGCGCCTCTCGCCCGCTGCGGGTGGACGTGCGCATCGTCGCCGCCACCAACGAGGACCTGCCCCGCCTCGCCGAGGACCATCGCTTCCGCGCCGACCTGCTCGACCGCCTCTCCTTCGAGGTCGTGACCCTGCCGCCGCTGCGCCACAGGAGCAGCGACATTCCCGTCCTCACAGACCATTTCGCGCGGCGCATGGCGCTGGAACTCGAATGGCCGAGCTGGCCCGGCTTCAGCAACGCGGCGCTGAGCCGCCTGCTCGACTATAGCTGGCCGGGCAACGTCCGCGAACTGCGCAACGTCGTGGAGCGCGCCGTCTATCGCTGGGAGGATCCGAGCCGGCCGGTCGAGACGGTGCAGTTCGATCCGTTCGAATCCCCGTGGCGCCCGCAGAGCGCCAGGCCGCGGCAGAGGGAGGAAGGCGAGGGGGCCGCCCTGGTCGCCGAGCCTGTCGAGGCCGCGGCCGGTCCCTCTCCCTACGATCCCGGCGAATGCGCCGATTTCCGCCTCGCGGTCGCCGAATATGAGAAAGCGATCCTCTCCGCCGCACTGGAGAAATGCCGCTGGAACCAGCGCGCCGCGGCCACCGCGCTCAGCCTCAGCTACGACCAGCTCCGCCACGCGATGAAGCGCCACCAGCTGATGGCCTGAGACGGCGAAATCTGCTATGGTCGCCGCCTCGACAGAGGAGGACCAGGCCATGACCGTTCTCAAGCTCTCCCTCGCCGCCGCCGCCGCCCTCGATCCGGTCGTTTCCGTCCTCGCCGCGCAGGCGGTCGTTCTCGGCCACAGCTCGGCCCGGCTCTGCTACGAGGCCGCGGATTCGCGCGGCGCCACCACCAAGCAGAGCCTCGACCGCTGCGACCAGGCGCTCGCCGAGGAGGCGCTGAGCCGCCACGACGAGGTTGCCACCTACGTCAATCGCGGCATCCTGAAGCTCCGGCAGAATAGGATCGACGCCGCCATCGCCGATTTCGACGCGGCGATCGCGCGCGATCCGGACCAGGCGGAGGCCTATCTCAACAAGGGCGTCGCATCGCTGCGCCGCGAGCAATGGGCGCAGGCGCTGCCTTTGTTCGACACCGCGCTCGCCAAGGAGACGATCCGCCCGGCCATCGCCCATTACGGGCGCGCGGTGGCGCACGAGATGGGCGGCAACGTCCGCCAGGCCTATAACGACTATCGCGAGGCGAGCCGGCTGGCGCCCAAATGGCGCGACCCGCAGGTCGAGCTGAGCCGCTTCACCGTCGTGAGCCGCTGACCCTCGCGCCCCGCCGAAAAGCGCGGAAAAAAAGGGCGGGAAGGGACGCATCCACTCTCCCCCCGGTGCGTTGCCGGGGGGAAAGAGGAGGAGATCTACATGCCTTTCACGCTTCCGCCGCTTCCCTTCGACCGGGAGGCGCTCGGCCAGTATATGTCGGCCGAGACGCTCGAATATCACCACGGCAAGCACCACAAGGCCTATGTCGACAAGGTCAATGCGATGGTCGGGGAGAAGGGCCTCGAGGGCGCGGACCTCTCCGAGGTGATCCGCGCCGGCCGCGAGCGCGGCGATGCCGGCCTGTTCAACAACAGCGGCCAGATCTGGAACCACAATTTCTTCTGGCAGTGCCTCGCCCCGCCCGAGGGCCAGAAGCCGACCGGCCAGCTCGCCGAGCTGATCGAGGACGCCTTCGGCTCGACCGAGGACATGCTCTCGCAGCTCAAGACCGAGGCGGTCGGCCATTTCGCCAGCGGCTGGGCCTGGCTGATCCTCGACGGCGGCAAGCTGCGCATCACCTCGCTCCACGACGGCGACTCGCCGGTGGCGCATGAGGGGATGAAGCCTCTGCTCACCGTCGACGTCTGGGAGCATGCTTATTACATCGACTATCGCAACGCCCGCCCCGACTTCGTCGACGCGGTGCTGAACAACCTCGTCAACTGGGAATTCGTCGCCCAGAACCTCGACGGCGAAGGCATCAAGCGCGCCGACCAGGAGGGCTGATCTGCCTCCCCACGGCTCGCCGTGGGGAGGGGGACCACCCGAAGGGTGGTGGGGCCGGCGCACGAACGCCGGCCTTTCTGCTCGGCGCCATCCCCCCGCCGTCATGCCAGCGAAGGCTGGCATCCCTGCTGAGTTCGCATGTGACCTGAAGGGTCAGCATGGACCCCAGCCTTCGCTGGGGTGACGTTTGGACGCGTGTCTGAGAGACGTGGCTCGGCCTCTGCGGCCTCCGCGTCAGCTCTTCAGCCTGTACCCGGTCCGGAAGATCCACGCGATCGCTGCGAGGCAGGCCGCGAAGAAGACCAAGGTCGCCGCCAGGCTGATGCCGATCCCCACGTCCGACGTGCCGTAGAAGGTCCAGCGGAAGCCGCTGATCAGATAGACGATCGGGTTGAACAGGGTCGCCGTCCGCCACGGCTCGGGCAGCATGTCGATCGAATAGAAGGCGCCGCCGAGGAAGGTGAGGGGGGTGACGATCAGCAGCGGGATGATCTGCAGCTGCTCGAAGCCCTTGGCCCAGATGCCGATGATGAAGCCGAACAGGCAGAAGGTCGAGGCGACGAGCAGCAGGAAAGCGATCATCCACACCGGGTGGAGGATCTGGACGTCGACGAAGAGATTGGCGGTGGCGAGGATCACCAGCGCGACGATCACCGACTTGGTCGCCGCCGCCCCGACATAGCCGAGCACCGTCTCGAAGGCGGAGAGCGGCGCGGAGAGCAGTTCGTAGATCGTGCCGGTGAAGCGCGGCATGTGTATGCCGAAGCTCGCGTTGAAGATGCTCTCGGTGAACAGGGACAGCATCATCAGCCCGGGCACGATGAACGCGCCATAGGGGATGCCGTCGATCTCGCTCATCCTCGATCCGATCGCCGATCCGAACACGATGAAATAGAGCGAGGTGGTGATCACCGGCACGGCGAGCCCGGTCCACAGGGTCCGCGCGAAGCGGTGCATCTCGAAGCGGTAGAGCGCCCAAACCCCGCGGGCGTTGAAGCCGGCGCTCATGGCTCTTTCCTCTCGGTGACGAGGCTGACGAAAATCTCCTCGAGCGAGCTTTGCCGCGTGTTGAGGTCCTTGAAGCCGATGCCGAGGTCGGAGAGGCGCCGCAGCAGCGACGGCACGCCGGTCCGCTCGGCATTGGCGTCGAACTCATAATCGAGCTCGTAGCCGTCGGCGTTGAGCGTCGGCGCCCATTCGGCGAGTTCAGGCGGAACGGCGTCCATCGGCTCGGAGAGGATGATCGTCAGCTGCTTCCTGCCGAGCTTGCGCATCAGCGCCTGGGTCTCCTCGACGAGGATCAGCTCGCCGCGCGAGATCACCCCCACCCGGTCGGCCATCTCCTCGGCTTCCTCGATATAGTGGGTGGTGAGGATGATGGTGACGCCGCTTTCCCTGAGGCGCCGGACCAGCTGCCACATGTCGCGCCGGAGCTCGACGTCGACGCCCGCCGTCGGCTCGTCGAGGAACAGGATTTCGGGCTCGTGGGAGAGCGCCTTGGCGATCATCACGCGGCGCTTCATGCCCCCGGACAATTCCTTGATCTTCGCCTTGCGCTTGTCCCAGAGCGACAGGTCCTTCAGCAACTGCTCGATGAAGCCCGGGTTGGGCGCCCGCCCGAACAGGCCGCGGCTGAAGTTCACCGTCGCCCACACCGTCTCGAAGGCGTCGGTGTGGAGCTCCTGCGGCACCAGGCCGATCTTGGTCCGCGCCGCCCGCCAGTCGCGCTGGATGTCGTGCCCGTCCGCCACCACCGTGCCGCTCGACGGCGTGACGAGGCCGCAGACGATGCTGATCAGCGTCGTCTTGCCCGCCCCGTTCGGCCCGAGCAGGGCGAAGATCTCGCCGCGGCGGATTTCGAGGTCGACGCTCTTCAGCGCCTGATGGCCGCCGGCATAGACCTTGGAGAGGCCCGCGATGGAGACGACGGGGTCGCTCATTGGGTGGGCGGCACCGGCGGTTCCTCTTTCGCCGTCTCGAGCTGCATGCCGTGGCGCATCAGCATCGGCACATTGGCGATGGCGAAGAGGAAGGTGGCGGGGAGGAAGCCCCAGAGCTTGAAGCCGATCCAGAAGTCGGTGGAGCTGTTGCGCCACACCGCCTCGTTCACCAGGGCCATGAAAGCGAAGAAGATCGCCCAGTTGCGGGTCAGCAGCTTCCAGCCCTGCTCGGACAGGCCCGGATAGGCGGAGCCGAGCACGATCTTCAGCAGGTTGCGCTTCGTCGCCAGCCCGAAGCCGAGCAGGCCGGCGACGAGGAGGTAGTAGATGGTCGGCTTGATCTTGATGAAGGTCTCGTCGTGCAGCCAGATGGTGATGCCGCCGAGCACCAGCACCATCACCGCCGAGAACCAGAGCAAGGGCGAGATGTGCTTGTAGCGCAGCTTGGAGACGATCATCGCCGCGGTGATCGCCGCCATGAAGGCGCCGGTCGCCGCGAAGATGCCGGCCATGGCGTTCACCGCGAAGAAGACGACGAGCGGACCGAGGTCGATCATCAGCCGCGCCAGCGCGCCCGGCTCCTCCGGCTTCTTCGCCGCCGCGTCCCGGACCTCACTCACGCGGCAGCCCCGCGATCGCGCGGGCGACCTCGCGCGGGTTGAACGGGCGCAGGTCGCGCATGCCCTCGCCGATGCCGATGGCGTGGATGGGGAGGCCGAAACGCTCGGCCGCCGCGACCATCACGCCGCCGCGGGCGGTGCCGTCGAGCTTCGTCATCACAAGTCCGGTCACGCCGGCCACCTCCCTGAACACCTCGATCTGCGACAGCGCGTTCTGCCCGGTCGTGGCGTCGAGCACCAGCACGACGTTGTGCGGCGCCGCCGGGTTGAGGCGGCCGAGCACGCGCCGGATCTTGGCGAGCTCGTCCATCAGCACCTTCTTGTTCTGGAGCCGCCCGGCCGTGTCGACGATCAGGGTGTCGATGCCCTCGGCCGTGCCCTTCTTCACCCCGTCGAAGACGATCGCCGAGCTGTCGCCGCCTTCCGGCCCGGAAATGACCGGCACGCCGATCCGGTCCGCCCACACCTTCAATTGCTCGATTGCCGCCGCGCGGAACGTGTCGCCCGCCGCGAGTAACACGCTGTAATCGTCTTCGAGGAACAAATGTGCAAGCTTCGCTATGGTGGTTGTCTTTCCGGATCCGTTGACCCCGACGATAAGCACCACCTGCGGCCGCGGAAACGCATTGATCTCGAGCGGCACCGCCACCGGAACCAGGATCTTCTCGATCTCCTGGGCGACGATCTCGCGCACCGCCAGCTCCGACAGGCCCCGCTCGAACCGCTCGCGCGACAGGCGCTCGCGGATCCTGCCCGCCGTGGCGGGGCCGAGGTCGGAGGCGATCAGAGCCTCCTCGATCTCGTCCAGCGTCTCCTCGTCGAGCGCCGCCTTGGTGAACAGCCCGCCGAGATTGTCGCCGAGCCGCTCCGAGGTCTTGCGGAAGCCCGAATTCAGCCGGTCGATCCAGCTCGCCTCGTTCATGCGGGGACCCCGACCAGCACGTCGCCTTCGACCTTTGAGATGACCACCTCGAATATCTCCCCGTCACCCCAGCGAAGGCTGGGGTCCATGCTGCGTTCGTGCCGGTCCCCGGCGTCGGATGGATGCCAGCCTTCGCTGGCATGACGCAGGGTTACCGGCGCGAAATTCTCTGCGTGGCCGATCCCGCCTTTCTCCATCAAAATGCGCTGACGCGTGCCGACCAGCCCGTCCAGCCACGCCGCCCGGCGCCGGGCGCTCGCCGCGCGCAGCCGCCGCGCCCGCGCCTTGACCTCGGCCGGGGCCACCTGCGGCATCCGCGCCGCCGGCGTGCCCTGTTTGGGCGAATAGGGGAAGATGTGCCCCATCACGATGTCGCACTCGTCGATCAGGCGAAGGCTGTTCTCGTGCATCGCCTCGGTCTCGGTCGGGAAGCCGGCGATGAGGTCGGCGCCGATCGCGAGGTCCGGCCGCTTCGCCTTGAGCCGCTGCACCGTCTCCACCGCCTGCGCGCGGCTGTGGCGGCGCTTCATCCGCTTCAGCACCATGTCGTCGCCGGCCTGGAAGCTCATGTGGAGGTGCGGCATGAAGCGCGGCTCGTGGGCGACGATCTCCTCCAGCCGCTCGTCGATCTCGATACAATCGAGCGAGGAGAGGCGCAGCCGCGGCAGCTCCGGCACGTGCCGCAGGATCCGCTCGATCAGCAGCCCGAGGGTGGGCCCGCCGGGCAGATCTGGGCCGTAGCTGGTAACGTCGACCCCGGTCAGCACCACCTCGCGGCAGCCTTCGCCCGCCAGCGCTTTCACCCGCTCGACCACCGCCCCCGCCGGCACCGAGTGGCTGTTCCCGCGCCCGTAGGGGATGATGCAGAAGGTGCAGCGATGGTCGCAGCCGGTCTGCACCTCGACGAAGGCGCGCGAGCGCTCGGAGAACGCGGCGGCCAGATGCGGCGCCTTCTCCCGCACCGCCATGATGTCGGAAACCCGCACCCTCTCCGTCATCCCGGCGAGAGCCGGGATCTCGTCCCGGAAAGGCTCGTCACCAACCGTTATCCCGGCGAAGGCCGGGATCTCAGGCCGGAAAGGCTCGGCGCCCGCATCTCCGCGGGAGTCCGGCCTCCGCCGGAAGGACGCGGGATCCGTCTTCTCCAGATTCCCCACCACCCGGCTCACCTCCGGCATGCGCGCGAAGGTCTCGGGCTCGACCTGCGCGGCGCAGCCGGTCACCACCACCCGCGCCGCCGGACGCGCCCGCTTGGCCCGGCGGATCGCCTGCCGCGTCTGGCGCACCGCCTCGTTGGTGACGGCGCAGCTGTTGACGATGACGAGATCCTCCTCGTCCGCCGCCAGCAGCCGCATCGCCGCGCTCTCCGCGGCGTTGAGGCGGCAGCCCATGGTGATGACCTCAGGGCCGCTCACAGCGCCACCTCGCCGTCGAAGACGTGGGTGGCCGGGCCGGACATGCGGATGGTGCCGCCCGGCGCCCATTCGATGGTGAGCCTGCCGCCGGGGAGTCGCACCTCGACCGGGCTGTCGACCAGCCGGCGCCGGATCGCCGCCACGGCGGTGGCGCAGGCGCCGGTGCCGCAGGCCTGGGTCAGGCCGGCGCCGCGCTCCCAGACGCGCAGCCGAACGGCGCCGTCCTCGATGCTCGCGACGTTGACGTTGACCCGCTCCGGGAACAGCGGATCCGCCTCGATCAGCGGCCCCAGCCGCGCCAGCGCGACCGCGTCCGCATCGTCCACGAAGAAGACGACATGGGGGTTGCCGACGTTGACCGCGAACGGATCGCGCAGATCCTCCCAGCCGACCGGCATCGCCGCCGTGTCCATCGCATAGCCGAGCGGGATCTCGTCCCAGCCGAAGCGGGGTTCGCCCATGTCGACGCGTGCGCCGTCCCCGTCCGCCGAAGCGGAGAGGATGCCGCCCTTGGTTTCGATCCTGCTGTCGCCGCCGAGGATCGCGGCGACGCAGCGCGAGGCGTTGCCGCATGCTTCCACCTCGCCCCCGTCCGCATTCCAGATCCGCATCCGCACGTCTGCGATCGCGCTCGGCTCGATCACGATCAGCTGGTCGCAGCCGATGCCGGTCCGCCGGTCGGCCAGCGCCCGCGCGCGCGCCGCGTCCATCCCGAGCGGCGCCGTGCGCGCGTCGAAGATGACGAAGTCGTTGCCGAGGCCGTGCATTTTCAGGAAGCGGCGGGTCATCGTGCCCGGCATCTAGGGAGCGGAGGGGGTGAAGTCCACTATCCCGCCCCGCTGACAGGAGGGTCGGAATCGGCTATCATGCTGCGCGAAAGGAGCCGCCATGCGCATCGTCCTTCCCGCCCTCTTCCTTGCGCTCGCCGCGCCCGTTCCCGCGGCCGCGCCGCCCACTCCGGCAGAGCCGTCCCGCGCCGCCCCGCTGAAGAGCGAGGCACCCTGTCCTTACGACGTCGCCATGCGCCACGCGCGCGAGCGTGGGCCGATGCGGTCCGAAAAGCTCGGCGAGCTGCCGCCCGCCGACATGTTCCAGGCGGTCGCCCGCAAGGTCGACGGCTGCCTCGAGCCGGTGATCGTCCGCCAGAATATCGGCGCCGGCCCCGGCCGCTGAGGCGCTAGAAGAACATCTTCCTGACGCTCAGCGTCACCGAGCGGCCCAGCGGATCGAGATAGGCGGGCTGGTAGTTGAGCGGCGTCTCGCCGAACCGGTCCCGCACCTTGAGGCGGCTGTCGAACAGGTTGTTGACGCCCACCGTCACGCGCGTGCCGCGCAGCCAGGGCATTTGGCGGATTAGGGCGGGTTGTTCGGCGAGGTTCGCGAAAAGGCGAAGGTTCACCGAGGCGAAATCGGAGAATTCGAGGTCGCCCGTGGTGCCTCCGCTTCCCTCCGGTCCGCCGCGCACCGTCGTTCCCGCCTGCCAATTGGCGTTGAGGAAGGCGCCGAGGCCGTTGCGGAAGATGCCCGCCTGCGCCTGCAGCTCGTGGCGCGGCCGGCCGCCGCGGCTCCCGGTCGCCGAGCCGCCGAGCAGGTCGAGCTCGGGCACGCCGGGGCGGATCAGGATCGACTCCTCGAACCGCCAGGTGTGGTAGAGGGCGAGATGGAGGCGGCCGCCCT
>JBKBVA010000084.1:0-9298 GCA_046289665.1 Allosphingosinicella sp. | reverse complement strand
CTCCAGCAGTTCGACGGCGAGACGAACCTCCAGGACGTCAAGCGCAAGTTCGAGCGCAAGTACCGGCCCCAGACGATCGCCGTCTCGGCGACGCCGGGCGGCTGGGAGATGGAGCAGACCGGCGGCGTCTTCGCCGAGCAGGTCATCCGCCCGACCGGCCTCATCGACCCGCCGGTCGAGATCAAGCCGGTCGAGGACCAGGTCGACGACCTCATCCACGAAGCGAAGCTGACGGCGCAAAAGGGGTACCGGACCCTCGTCACCACCCTCACCAAAAGGATGGCCGAGGACCTCACCGAGTTCATGCACGAGGCGGGGCTTCGCGTCCGCTACATGCACTCTGACGTCGAGACGCTGGAGCGCATCGAGCTGATCCGGGACCTGAGGATGGGCGTCTACGACGTGCTGGTCGGCATCAACCTGCTGCGCGAGGGCCTCGACATCCCGGAATGCGGGCTGGTCGCGATTCTCGACGCGGACAAGGAAGGCTTCCTGCGCTCGGAGACCTCGCTGATCCAGACGATCGGCCGCGCCGCCCGCAACGTCGAGGGGCGCGTCATCCTCTACGCCGACCGGATCACCGGATCGATGGAGCGGGCGCTCAACGAGACGGGGCGGCGGCGCGAGAAGCAGGTCGCCTATAACGAGGCGCACGGCATCACGCCGACGACGATCAAGCGCAACATCGCCGACATCCTCGCGGACGTGTCGCAGCGCGACGGCGTCGTCGTCGACACCGGCGACGAGGAACGCCCGCACCTCGTCGGGCACAATTTGAAGGCCTATATCGCCGAGCTCGAGCAGCGCATGCGCAAGGCCGCCGCCGATCTCGAATTCGAGGAAGCCGGCCGCCTGCGCGACGAGATCCGGCGGCTCGAGGCGGACGAACTCGGCCTCCCGGACCACGAGAAACGCGCGCCGGTGATCGGCCACTCGACCGAGGGCAAGCCGGGAACGCGCAAGACCCGCTTCGGCAAGCAGCAGTCGATCCGGCTGAACAAGCGGGCGGGCGGACGGCGGTAACAAGGCCCATTTTGAGCGCCGATAGTCCTTGCGGTATTCCATCTCCCGGGAGGACTTAGGATGATCCGCGGCTTCGACGATGATGAGACCGAGCACGTCTGGACCGGCAAGGGCAGCCGCAAGCTGCCTCCGGAGATCCAGCAGACGGCCCGGCGCAAGCTGCGGCAGATCAACCGCACGGTCCGCCTGCCCGAGCTCCGAATCCCTCGGGGCAATCGCCTCGAGGAGTTGAAGGGCGACCGCAAAGGGACATATAGTATCCGCATCAATGACCAGTGGCGCATCTGCTTCCGCTGGCTTGACGGAGACGCATACGATGTCCGGATCGAGGACTATCATCGCGGATGAGGACCGGCTGGCCAATGTCCACCCGGGGGACATCCTGCGCGAAGATTTCCTGATTGGCTCGGACATTCCGGTGACGGAGGTTGCCGGGGGCGCCGGCATAGATGAGGAGCGCCTTAGCGGGCTGCTTCGTGGCGAGGTGGACGTCGACGCCGATATCGACCTTCGGCTGGCCCGCTATTTCGGCATGTCCGAGGGCTTCTTTCTGGGCCTCCAGAACGACTACGATCTCGAGGAAGTGCGCCGTAGCCGTGGTGGCGAGCTCGATCGGATCGTTCCTCGCGCGGCCTGAAGACCGCTCGACATCACCTCGATCCGCTGCGACCGATCCGCACCGGCAAGAGCGCCGCTCCCGGACCCTTTCCGCATGCCGCTGGTTTCGTTCGGCAACTCTTTTGCGTTGACGCCCCTGCTGCAGGGCACCATCTAGGAGCGACATGCTTTACGACGCCTATGAAATGCAGCGCTCGCTGCTCGCCGGAGCCAGCACGCTCGCCAATATCGGCGCCGGCTGGATGCAGAACCCCGCCAATCCCTTCGCCTACAGCCAGATGGGCCCGATCGTTGCCTCGGCGCTCGACGTGTTCGCCCATGTCTCGGCGCCGCGCGGCAAGCCGGCCTTCGGGCTGGAGACGACGGTGGTCGACGGCAGGGAGGTCCGCGTCCGCGAGGACGTGACGCTGCGCAAGCCGTTCGGGCAGCTGAAGCGCTTCGTGCGCGAAGGCGTCGAAGGCGGGCCGCGCCTGCTGATCGTCGCGCCGATGTCGGGCCATTATGCGACCTTGCTGCGCGGCACCGTCGAACGGATGCTTCCCCGCCACGACGTCTACATCACCGACTGGCGCGATGCGAAGCTGGTGCCGCTCGACTGCGGACGCTTCGACCTCGACGATTATGTCGACTATCTGATCGAGTTCCTCGACCATATCGCCGGCGCCGAAGGACCCGCCGCGGGCGAGCGGCCGCACATGCTCGCGGTCTGCCAGCCCTCGGTGCCCTGCTATGCGGCGGCCGCGGTGATGAGCGCCTCCGAGCATCCGGCGCGCCCCGCCACCCTCACCATGATGGGCGGGCCGATCGACACGCGCAAGGCGCCGACGGCGGTGAACAGCGTCGCGACCGAGCGGCCCTACGCCTGGTTCGAGCGCAACGTCATCGCCACCGTGCCCTATCATTATCCGGGCTCGGGCCGGGCGGTCTATCCGGGCTTCCTGCAGCTCGCCGGGTTCATGACGATGAACCTCGGCGATCACCTCACCAGCCACTGGGAGATGTTCAAGCATCTCGTCGAGGGCGACGGCGAGAGCGCGGACGCCACCAAGGCCTTTTACGAGGAATATCGCTCGGTCTGCGACATGACCGCCGAATTCTATCTCCAGACCGTCGACGTTGTCTTCCAGCGCCACCTGCTGCCCAGGGGCAAGATGATGCACCGCGGCAAGCGCGTCGATCCGCAGGCGATCGGCGACATCGCCCTACTCGCCATCGAAGGCGAGCGGGACGACATCAGCGGCATCGGCCAGACCAAGGCGGCGCTCGACATCGCGACGAAGCTGCCGGCGAAGCACAAGAAGTACCACCTCGCCGAGGGCGTCGGCCATTACGGCATCTTCAACGGCAGCAAGTGGCGCACCCGCATCGCGCCGGTCGTCGAGGAGTGGATCGCCGCCCACACGGGCTGAGGCCGGAGCTGAGGCGGCCTCAGCCTTTTTCCGCCGCCAGCATCCGCACCAGGGGCTGAAGCTCCGGGCCGAAGCGCGCCAGCACGGCGTGGTCGGCGGCGGTGGCGAAATGGGTGCGCAGGTGGCGCCCGTTCCACAGGTGCAGCGCATAAGCGGGCGGTTCGGACACGATCATCGGCCGGGCGTCGGGCCGTTCGGGGTCGATCGGCGCGAGATCGAGCGCCACCTGCGGCGCGGTGGCGGCGCAGACGATCATGGCGGTGCCGGCCCACGGGGTAACGATCGGCCGGTGAAGGTGCCCCCCCACCATCGCGACGACGTTGCGGTGCGCCGAGACGACGCGCTCCAGCCGCCGCACCCAGGCCGCGTCCGGATCCTCGGTCATCCAGCTCAGCCCGCTTTCGATCGGGGGATGGTGGAGGGCGATCAGGGTCGGGCGGTCCGGCGCCTCGGCCAGCCGTTCGCCGAGCCACGCCGCGCGCGCCTCGCAGAAGCTCCCGCCGTGCCGCTTTTCCTCCAGCGTATCGAGGACGAGGATGCGCAGGGGCCAGTCCTCGATCGCATATTGGACGAAGCCGTCGGTCGTGGCGACCTGCGGGAAGGCGGCGGCGAAGGCGGCGCGGCCGTCATGGTTGCCGAGCGCGGGGAAGGCGGGGAAGGGCAGGGCGGCGAGGATGTCGCGCACCGAAGCATAGCCGGCCGCGTCGTCGGCATATTCGACCAGGTCGCCGGTGACGAGGAGCAGGTCCGGGCGTGGGGACATGGCGGTAAGAGCGCGCAGCGTCTCCTCCAGCCGCAGGCGGTTGTTCTCCCGCGGGTTCCCCCGGTCGAAGCCGAGATGGACGTCGGTGATCTGGGCGATCAGCATCAGGGCCGACCCGTGGCGGCGACCGTGTCGCGCCTCTTGCCGCGCACCTGCTGGCGGATCAGCATCGCCGGCGCCCCTTCGTCCATATGGTAATCGTGACACATGGCGCAGGAGGAGGGGACCTTCGCCGCGCTCCCCTCGCCGCCATGGCAGGTCCGGCAGCTGGCGAGATCGGGGATGAGCAGGTCGGCGGCCGCGTTGGACTTGCCGGCTTCGTGGCAGGTCGAGCAGCTCTCGGTCGCGTGGGCGCGGTGGTCGAACCAGCCCTTGTGGAGGTAGCGCACCGGGAAGGCGACGGGGCGGATGCGGAAATCGAGCGGGCCTTGCCTGTCGATGCGGTGGCAATCGTAGCAGGCGCCGCCCTCGCTGAACACGGCGCGGATCGCCTGGTCGGCGTTGGAGGCCGCTGGCGCGCCGCGGGCGAACTGGGTGCGCGCGCGGACGTCGAGCGCGTCGCCCGGGCGGCGGCGGGCGGCGGGGGCGAGGCTTTCGGGCCGCGCCGCGGTGCGGCCGCGGTAGAAATCGCGCAGGTCCGCGATCACCTGCTCGGGCTGGCCGTGACGGAGCGTGCGGAGGGTATTGCCGGTACGGTCGAAGGCGAGGCTGTGGCACATCGCGCAATCCTCCTCCATGTCGACCGGCTGGAAGCGCACGCCGTCCGGCGTCACATCATGGCAGTCCTTGCACTCGAGGCTCGCGCCGAAGCCGTGCTCGCTCGCCAGCCGCCGCGCCATCTGGGCGACGCCGTTGGTGGTGGACAGGTGCATGGCGTGCGGGAATTTGAGGTTGCTCGCCTCGCGCGGGTTCCGGGCGAGCGAGACGCGGCTGAGCTGCGGGCGCGGACCCTGCCAGCCGCCGATCAGCACCGGCTTGAACTCGGGGTGGGAGCGGCCGAAGTCGCCGGCATCGTCGAGCTTCGTGTCCGGAAGGCGGGATTTGAGGTCGGTGTGGCAATCGCTGCAGAAACGCTGCGCCGTCACCGGCATCTGCTGGGGGCCTTCATGCTCGGTATGGCAGTCGACGCAGCGGCCGGGCGGAATGTCGAACGCGTCCATGAAGGCGAGCTCGATCTTCCGCCACCGGCCCGCATCCGGCCGCGCGCGGGCGAGGCGGACGGGATCGGCATGATCGTGAACCTGGGTGTGGCAGGCGGTGCAGGCGGTGTCCGGCACCGCCTCGAACGGCTCGACGTGGCAGGCGGTGCAGTCGTTGGCGAGCGGCGCGTGGGCCTGGGAGAGGCGGCCGCTCGACCACATTTCGTCGGCGTGGAACTTCGCGAACGCGTCGGCGCGGGCCTGCCGGTCGAAATGGGCCTTGATCGGCCAGCCGACGAACAGGCCGAGGACGAGCAGGGCGAGCAGCCAGGCCATGACGCGCTTGCCGGGCATGACCGGCGCCAGCGTGAACTTGCGCTCGGCGCTCTTGTCCAGCCTGGCCTCGCCCTCGGTGATCCGCTCGATGGTGACCGGGATCTCGTCCGCCCCTTCCGGCACCGGCATGAAGCGCAAAGCGTGGCTGGCGATGACGATGTCCCCGCCGGTGGCGAGATCGATGAAGCCGCTTTCCAGCTTGCGGCCGTTCAGCTCGACGGTGAGGCCGCGTTCGGCCTGGACGCGGAGGCGCCCGGCGCTGCGCTCCACCGCCGCGTGGCGCAGCGCCACGGCGAGGTCGGTGAGGTGGATGTCGCAGGCCGGATCGCGGCCGATCGTCAGCCGCTCCCCCGCGACCGTGCGGCTGCGGACGATCTCGCGGCCTTCGGCGCTGTGCGAGACGGTGCGGAGGAGGAAGGCCATCACGCCGCTACCAGTAGAAGAAGACGCTGAGGATGTGGGCGGCGAGCGCGGCGAGCAAAGCGAAGGTGACCGGAACGTGGACGTAGAGCCACACTTCGAGCAGCGCCTTGATCCGCAAATGGCGGCGGATGCGCTCCAGGGCGGCGGCCTTGCGCTCGAGCAGGCCGACGACGGTGTCGATCGCGCCCGCCTGCTCCGGGTCGGCGAGCGCGCCGCGGCGGCGCATCTCGCGCAAGGCGAGGCCGGTGCGGCAGCGGGGGTAGCGGCCGGAGAGGCGGCGGAAGAGTCCGCCGCGGAACGGATCGTCGTCCAGCGAGCGGCGGACGATCGCCGTATCCTCGTGGCCGAGCGGCTGGGCGGCGACCTGGAGCTGGCGGTCGAGCTTCAGCACCGCGTCGAGCATCTGCGGCCGAGTCATCTCCGCCCGACTGGTGCTGAGCTCGGCGGGAAGGGTGGCGTAGACGGCGATGCCGTAGATGCCGGACGCGATGACGAGCATCATCAGCGCGTAGGCGAGGGTGTGGACGTTCCAGCCGAACTGAAAGCCGCTGTGGAGCGTCGCGATCACGACCAGCGAGAGGCCGAGATAGACGTGGGCGCTGGTCCAGGCCTTCAGGGACCAGCGGCCGCGCGTCATCGCCCGCTTCCGGACGCCGAGCAGCGTCAGCCAGACGATGAGCAGCGTACCGAGCGTGCCGAGCGTATAGCCGTACCAGCTGCCGCCATTGTGGCGCGGGTGGACGTCGACCAGCGCGTAGCCGAGCAGCGCCGCGAGCGAGAGGAGCAGGGCGACCTTCAGCCAGCGGAAGCGGCGGTGGCGCAGGAATCCCTCGTGGCTCGCGCCCGGGCCGAGCTCGGTACGGGGGATGCCGCGGCTCGCCATCAGCGGCTCACCCGCGCTTCTCGAGGCTGGCGACGGTGAGGAATTCCTCGGGCGCGACGCGGATCGCGGCGCCGGTGGGGCAGGCGCGGACGCAGGCGGGGCCGCCTCTGATACCGGCGCACATGTCGCACTTCACCGCCTTCTTCGGCGTCTCGGCGGAGACCCTCTTCTCCGTCCATTTCCGCGGCGGTTCGCCCGGGCCGGGGCCGAGGCCGGCGAGCAGCCAGGCGAGCAGCGGCGGCTTCTTCGGCGGCACCTTCTCCATCCGGATAACGCCATAGGGGCAGTTCCTCTGGCAATTGCCGCAGCCGATGCAGGTCTCGTCGATGAACACCTCGCCGTCCGGGCCGCGGTGGATCGCGTTGGGCGGGCAGTCCGCCATGCAATGCGGATGCTCGCAATGGCGGCACGAGGTCGGCACGTGGAGATGCGCATAGGTCTTGCCGGCCTCGCGGTTGAGGCGGGAGAGGCCTTCGTGGCTGTCGGCGCAGGCGCGCTCGCAATTGTCGCAGCCGACGCACAGGGTCTCGTCGATGAGCAGCACGTCGGTCGCCTCGCCGATGCCGTTCTCGACGAGGAAGGAGGCGACCGAGGAATACATGTCGACGACCCCGCCGAAGCTGTCCTTCTTCGCCTCGATGAAGTCGTTCAGCCGCTGCCGCGCGGCCATGTCGGTTTTCGCCCGGGCGAGCAGCGCCGGCTTGCGCTCGAGCAGCCGGCGAAACGCCTCGCCGTCGAGCCGGATCACCTCGGACTTGATCGCGGCGCGGACGGTGGCGGTGCGGCGGCCGCCGTCGAGCAGCGCCATCTCGCCGACATAGGAGCCGGCCGGGAGGTAGGAGAGGAAGACCGGCTTTCCGCCCACCGCTTTCTCGACCACCATCGAGCCCTGGCGGATGACGTAGATGTCGCAGCCCGTCTCGCCCTCGGCGATCAGCGTCTCGCCGGCGCGCAGGCGCTTCACCTCGGCGGTCGCCAGCACCTCGGCGAGATCGTCCGGCGTCAGGCCGGAGCCGAACATCTGCAGCAATTGCCGCTCGATCGAGATCCGCGTCACCGCCCGCTTCGCCGCCGGCACCGCCGCCATCAGCTTGAGCGCCGCCATGCGCGGCACCTCGACCAGGATCGAATCCTCCGCCGTCCGCACCGTCGCGCCGCGGCGCCGGCCGGAGATCAGGCCGACCTCGCCGAAGATCGATCCGGCGCCGATCGGCACGGTGACGGACGGGTCCTTCGGGTTCACCTCCACCGCCACCGCGCCCGATGCGATGGCGAAGAGGGAGGAGCCCGGCGCGTTGCGCTCGAACACCGTCGTGCCGGCCGGATGGAAGCCGACCTCGCTGTCGAGCATGAATTCGCGCATCTGGAGCGGCGAGAGATCGGCGAGGATCGCGACGTTGGTGCGCAGGAATTCGAGCCATTCGGCGACGCTGCGGCGGCCGGGCAGGCCGGCGAACTTCGCCTCGAGGATCGGCTCGTCGGCCGGCTTCAGGCTGCGATTGCCGTTGATATATTCGACGACGTCATAGCCCTGGTTCATGCAGTGCTTGATCAGCGGATAGCCGGCCAGGGCGCCGATCACGTAGATGCCCGGCTTGCTGCTCTCGAAGCTCGGCGACAGCTTCGGAAAGGCCTCGCGCTCGGCGCTGGTGAATTCGATGCCGCAGCTCTCGACGAAGGCGCGCGGCGCGGCGGAGCCCATGCGGGCGATGATCCGGTCGCAGCGTATCTTCTGCTGCCCGTCGCGCGTGTCGAGCGTCAGCCAGCCCGGCTCGACCGCGGCCGGCGTCGTCTCGGTCATGACGTTGATCCGCCCGGCATCCCCCGCCTCGGTCAGCAATTTGACGTTGGCGGCCTTGGCGCGGGCGAAATCGGCGCCGCGATTGAGGATGGTGACGACATTGCCCTGCTCCGGATCGGCGGCGAGGCCCAGCGCATTCTCGATCCCCGCATCGCCCGATCCGACCACGGTGATATGCTCGTCGACATATTCGCCGGGATCGTCGAGCTGGTACTGGATGTGCGGCAGGTCGGCGCCCTCGCAGCGCATCTTGTTGGGATTGCCCTGGGTGCCGATGGCGAGGATCACCGCCTCGGCCCGGATCGTCTCGCCGCTCGTCATGGTGAGGGTGAAATCGCCCTCCTCCCCCGCGATCGCCTTGACCTCGGCGTTCAGCATCACGTTGATCTTGTGCTCGGCGGCCTGCTTGTCCCAGGTGCCGAGCACCGCCTCGCGCTTGCCCGCGTCGAAATCCATGTCCGAGCGCAGCACGAGCTGGCTCGGCGTCGCCATGACGTGCTTGCCCTTCTGATACTTGTAGATGGTGTCGGAGAGGTGGCCGGTCTTTTCGAGGAGGACGTGCGAGAGGCCGAGCTGCGCGGCGCGCGCGGCGGCGCTCAGGCCGGCGGGCCCCGATCCGACGATGGCGATACGGAACGATGCGGTCACGTTCCCCCCTTGACCGCCCGGCGCCTTCCCCGTGCGCCGCCGGCCGGCCTTGACGTTGACCAAATTGCGGGGATGATCGCAAGCCTGATGACCGACAAAGCGTCCCGCCTGCCTTCCGCCTCCACCATCATCCTGGTCGCCGCGGCGCTGATCGCCCTCGTTTCGGCGGGGATCGCCATCTCGCGCACGGTGGGCGAGGGCGGCGGCGGCGAAGCCGGGAGCCCGGCGGCGAAGGACTGGCGGGTGGTCGGCTGG
>JBKBVA010000083.1:0-9504 GCA_046289665.1 Allosphingosinicella sp. | reverse complement strand
CCCCCTCCTCTATGGCGAGCGCGGTGAGCACGCCCGAGCGGTAGGCGCCGGTGTCGACGGCGATGCGGTTCGAATGCTCCTCCGGCCCTTCGACGATGGTGTGGCCGTGGACGACCATGACGCCATGATCGGTGCGGTCGTCGAGGAAGCCCTCGCGGATCCAGCGCAGGTCGCGGCTCTGCTGGCGGTCGATGGCGACGCCGGGCCGGATGCCGGCATGGACGAAGAGGTAGTCGCCGAAGCGGAAGCTGTCGGCCATCCCGGAGAGGAAGCGGGCGTGGGATTCGGGCACCTCCGCCTGGAGCCGCTCGACCACGCCGTGCGGCGTGGCGTTGAGCAGCCAGCCGCTGGTGAGGCCGTAGCTCTGCGCGCATTCGGTGCCGCCATAAGCCAGCCAGTGCTGGACGAGGCTGTCGTCGCCCTCGAGCACGCCGAGGAAGAACTCCTCATGATTGCCCTTGAGCACGATGTTGCGCGCGAAGGCGGGCGGCTTCACCGCGAGATGCTCGATCACGCCCGCCGAATCGGGGCCGCGGTCGACGAGATCGCCGAGGAAGACGAGGTAGGTCTTGGCGGGGCCGCGACGGGCATTGTCCGCCTCGATGCGCTCCAGCAGCGCGAGCAGGAGGTCGAGCCGGCCGTGCACGTCGCCGATCGCATAGGCCCGGCTGCCCGGCGGGCCGCGAAAGCCGCGGCGGGAGGAGCCGGAGGAGAAAAGGCGGCGAAGCATCGTGTTTCAACATTCCATGACCGGTTTGGTTCGCATATCTGAACCACCCCCCGCCATTGCAAGGCCGCGTGTGCGCTTCTGGACTAACGCTCCCGAAGAAGCTAAGCGGCGCAATGAGATAGTGGGGACCGGTCAAGGGACCGTTCAGGACGATCCGGCGATAGCGCCCGGCCGCCCCTGACATTCAGGCGGTTTTCTCTGGGTACGGCTTTGTGTAGAGCCGCGCCGCCGGAGGCGAAGAGAGAGTTTTTGACATGCGGACCATGCGCCACCCGATGACCCTTTCGTTCGAGGGCAAGTCCCTCTGGCTGGGCCTGCTTCTGCTCGCGGCCCTGCTGCTCGCCGGCTGCACCGAAGGCCGCGGCGGCGCCGTCGCCTATGATGTCGCGCTGCCGACGCCGACCGTGCAGGCACAGCCGGTCGCGGCGACGGATGCGCCGATCGGCGCGCTCGACACAGTGCAGATCAACGTCTTCCAGGTTGAATCGCTGTCCGGCGAGTTCAAGGTCGATCAGGCCGGCGCGATCGACTACCCGCTGCTCGGCACCGTCCCGGCCCAGGGCCGCACCGCCGAGACCTTGGGCCAGCAGATCGCCGCGAAGCTGTCGGAGAAGTATCTCCAGTCGCCGAGCGTCTCGGTCAGCGTCAAGGAGCGCGCCGAGCAGACGATCACCGTCGACGGCTCGGTCAAGCAGCCCGGCATGTTCAAGGTGAAGGGTCCGACCACGCTGATGCAGGCGGTCGCCATGGCCAGCGGCACCACCGACGACGCCAATCCGTCGCGCGTCATCGTGTTTCGCACGATCAACGGCGAACGGCTCGCCGGCGCGTTCGACCTGAAGGCGATCCGCCGCGCCGAGGCCGAGGATCCCGTCATCTACGGCAACGACATCGTCGTGGTCGACGGCAGCCGCGCCCGCGCGTTGTTCAAGGACCTGATGGGTACTATTCCGTTGCTTGGAATCTTGCGACCCTACTAAAGGGCCTCGCAACTGCAGGAATTCGAATATGAACGATCATGGGGGCGCGTTCCCAAATAAAGGCGCTGTGCTGCCGTTCGGACAGGGCGGCGGGGTGCCTTCGGTCACGGGTTTGGGCGAGGTCGCTTTCGGGCGGCCCGTCCAGCGCGAGTCGCGCTTCGACATCAACGAGATCTGGCGGATCATCACCAAATGGTGGTGGCTGATCGCCGCCATCGCGATCGCCTGCCTTCTGGCGGCGATCGCGATCTCGCTGATGATCACGCCGGAATACAAGGCGAGCTCCACGATCGAGGTGAATCCGGAAGGCGTGCAGGTCGTCGAGATGGGCGAGCTGGAATCCGGGCGCGTCGGGGACCGCGAATTCCTGAACACCCAGGTCGGCCTGCTGCGCAGCGAGTCGCTGGCCCAGCGCGTGGCGCGAAGCGCCAATCTCGCCAATAACGAGAATGTCGTCAGCCAGGAGCTGCCGCGGGACCAGCGCGAGCGGATCGCGGCCGGCATGTTGATGGGCAGCGTCCAGGTCGAGCCGCAACGCGAGAGCCGACTGATCACGATCGGCGTCGAGAGCACCGATCCGCAGCTCGCCGCCCAAGTCGCCAACGCCTATGCCGAAAACTTCATCCACGCGACGCTGGAGCGCCGCTACGAGGCGACCTCCTTCGCCCGCGACTTCCTGCAGCGCCGCATCGCGGCGGTGAAGCAGCGGCTCGAGGAATCGGAGCGCGCGCTGGTGGATTACGCGCAGCAGCAGGGCATCATCACGCTGAACGTCGACGGCGGCAGCGGCAGCACGCCGGGCGCCGAACAGACCATCGATGCCGCCTCGCTCGTCTCGATGAACGAGGCGCTGTCGCAGGCGCGCGCCGAGCGCATCGCCGCCGAGCAGCGCTACCGCCAGTCGAGCGGCGCGGCGGCCACGGCCAGCGTGATCAGCAACTCGACCGTCCAGGTGCTGCAGCAGCAGCGCGCCCAGCTCGAAGCCGAATATCAGCAGAAGCTCGGCATCTATAAGCCGGACTTCCCCGAGATGGTGCAGCTGCGCAACCGCATCGACACGCTCGCCAACGAGATCGCGGCGCAGTCGCGCCAGGTGGCTGGCTCGGCGTCGAGCACGCTCAGGGCAGACTACGAAGCCGCCGTGGCGCGCGAGAATGCGCTGCAGGCGCGGGTCAACGGCCTCAAGGCCGGCCTGCTCGACCTGCGCGAGCGCAGCATCCAGTACACCATCCTCCAGCGCGAGGTGGACACCAACCGCTCGCTCTACGACGCGCTGCTCCAGCGCTTCAAGGAAGTCGGCGTCGCCGGCGGCGTCGGCCAGAATGTGGTCTCGATCGTCGACCGCGCCCAGGTTCCAGGCGCGCCGTTCAAGCCGAACCTGCCGCTCAACATCGCGATCGGCCTGTTCATCGGCCTGCTCCTCGGCTTCGGCACCGCCTTCGCCATCGAGTGGATCGACGACACGATCAAGGTGCCCGACGATCTCACCGCCAAGCTCGGCATCTCGCCGCTCGGGGTCATCCCCGCGGTGGGCAAGAACGTGACGGTGCGCGAGCAGCTCGAGGATCCCCGCTCGCAGGTCTCGGAAGCCTATCATTCGGTCCGTACGGCCCTGCAATTCTCGACCGACCACGGCGTGCCGCGCAGCCTGCTGGTGACCAGCACGCGCGCGTCCGAGGGCAAGTCGAGCACCGCGCTCGCCCTGTCGCAGACGCTGGCCAGCCTCGGCGCGAGCGTGCTGCTGGTCGACGCCGATCTGCGCAAGCCGACCTTCCGCGGCCCGACCGCGTCGAGCCAGGGCCTCTCCAGCCTGCTCGCCGGATCGAGCACCGCGGCGGAGTGCATCCACCCGACCCAGGTCGACCGGCTGTTCCTGCTGCCGAGCGGCCCCATTCCGCCCAACCCGGCGGAGTTGTTGTCTTCGGGGCGGCTTCGCGAAATCCTCGAGGATGTCCTTACCCGCTTCGACCATGTCGTGATCGACGGGCCGCCGGTGCTCGGCCTCGCCGACGCGCCGCTGCTCGCCTCGGGCACCGAGGGCACCTTGATGGTCATCGAGGCCGGCTCGATCCGCCGCGCCGCGGCGCTCAACGCGGTCAACCGCCTGCGCGCCGCCGACGCGCGGCTGATGGGCGGCATCCTCACCAAGTTCAAGGCGACCAAGGTCGGCTACGGCTATGGCTACGGCTACGGATATGGCGAGGATCTCTACGCCTATCGCGAGGGCGACGAGCCGAAGAAGCAGATCGAGCTTCTGAAGAGCAAGTGACCTTGGCGGCGGGGGACAATCCGGAGGGTGCGCGCGGGCGGCTGCTGCCGCTGCTGGCGACGCTCGCCGCACCGGTCGCCGGCTACTTCGCGTTCAGGAGCGCGGTCGCCGCGGTGATGCCCGCGGCCGTGCTGTTCGCCGACCTTCCGCCGCAGGACCACCGCCCGTCCCTCACCGCGACGATGCGGCTCGCCCAGATCCCGCAGCAGAAGGTGACGCCGCAGATGGCGGAGACGGCCCGCGCGGGCCTGCGGTCCACGCCGCTCGCCTACGAGCCCTTCTACATCCTCGCCCGCGCCGAGGAGCAGGCCGGCCGCGTCGGCCGCGCCACCCGGCTGATGGAGGAAGCGCGGCGCCGCCGGCCGACCCATCCGGCGATCCGCATGCAGCTCCTCGTCTACTATACGCAGCAGGCGCGCTATGCCGAGGCGCTGGTCGAGATGGACCTGCTGATGCGCCGCAACGAGGATTTGCGCCGGCTGCTGCTTCCCGAGCTCGTCAAGATGCTCGCCGTCCGCGAGGGGCGCGACGCGCTCGCCCGGATCCTCGCCACCGAGCCGGAATGGCGCGAGCATTTCTACGCGGTCGCCGCGCAGCGCGAGGTCGATCCCGCCGACGCGCGGGCGCTGCTCGAGGGGGTCCGCGCCCGCAAGCCCGGCGGCGACGTCGCGCTCGAGCGCCAGCTCGTGCTCCAGGCGCTGGCCGGGGCCGGGCGCTACGGCGAGGCGCGGCAGCAATGGCTGCAGGGCCTGCCGGCCGACGAGCGGGGCCGCCACGCGACCGTCTTCAACGGCGCCTTCGGCGGCATGGCGGCGCCCAAGCCGTTCGGCTGGGACCTCCAGGACCTCGACGTCGGACGCGCCGAGATCGTCCGCGACGGCGAGCGCGCCTATCTCGACGTCATCCATTTCGGCGGCCGCGACATCGCGCTCGCCGAGCAGGTGCTGGCGCTGCCGCCCGGCCGCCACCGGCTGACCCTCGTCGCGCGCGCCGACGGCGAGATCGGCGAGCGGCGCCTGCTCTGGCGGGTCGCCTGCCTGCCGTCCGGCAACGTGCTCGGCACGCTCGACCTCGGCGCCGCCAAGGCCGGCCCGACCCGCCTCTCCACCGAATTCACCGTCCCCGCATCCGGCTGCGCCGGGCAGAAGCTGATGCTGATCGGCCAGGCCGGAGAGCGCGCCGGCGTCGCCGCGGCCCAGGTCGAGCGCGTGGAGATCGCCCGATGAACGCCCGCGTCACCGGCCTCGTCGCCTCCTTCTACCTTGCCGCCTGCCTGGTCCTGGGCGGCGCCAGCGCCGCCGGCGCCTTCGCCAACGGGGTGCTGCAGATCGCCGGCCTCGTCCTCATCCTGCTCGTCCTGTGGCGCGGCCCCGCCCCCGCCCTCCCGCACGAGGCCCGCGGCCCGGCCTGGATCTGGGGCCTGTTCCTCCTCGTCGGGCTGCTGACGCTGATCCCGCTCGCGCCGTCGATCTGGACCGGCCTGCCCTATCGCGACACCGTCGCCGAAGGATACCGCCTGTTCGGCCTGCCGCTGCCGGCGCTGCCCGTCACCCTCTCGGTGCACGGCACGATCGCCTCGCTGCTGGCGCTGATCCCGCCGGCCGCGATGTTCCTCCTCGTCCTGCAGCTGCCCGCGGAGCAGCGGCGAATGCTGCTGTGGACGGTGCTCGCGGTGGCCGGCGTGTCGATCCTGCTCGGCGCCTTCCAGCTGATGGGCGGCGAGACTTCGGCGCTGCGCCTCTACCAGATCACCAGCCCGCACGCCGCCGTCGGCTTCTTCGCCAACCAGAACCACCAGGCGACGATGCTGCTCTGCGCCCTTCCCTTCACCGGGGTGCTCGCGGCGCGGGTCGCCACCCGATCGGGGCCCCGCTCGAAGCGGAGCGCCGGCGCGGTCGTCAGCCTCGCCGTCGCTTTGTTCCTCACCACCGGCATCGCCATCTCCGGCTCCGCCGCCGGCTACGGCCTGTTCCTGCTCTCCGCTCTGGCAACGGTGCTGATCTATCGCCGGGCGGTCGTCGGCCGCCTCGGCTGGCCGTGGGGGATCGGCCTCGGCGTCCTGCTCGCCGCGCTGATCGTCGCCGGCCTCGCCGGCCCGGTCAGCACCCAGTCGCTGTCGGAGGAAGTCAGCGAGGATCCGGCCAGCCGCCGCGTCCTCGCCGAGACGACGCTGGACGCGGTCGGCGACTCCTTCCCCGTCGGCACCGGCCTCGGCACCTTCTCGACCGTCTACCGCCAGTATGAGGAACCCAATCGGGTCAGCCGCGGCTACGCCAACCACGCGCACAACGATTATGTCGAGATCGCGCTGGAGCTCGGCCTTGCCGGCATCCTGCTCGTGCTCGGATTCATGCTGTGGTGGGCGCGCCAGTCGTGGCGGGTGTGGCGCACCGACTTCAACGGCGCGGCGCTGGCGCGCTCCGGCTCGGTGATCGTCGGCATCGTCCTCCTCCACTCGATCGTCGACTATCCGATCCGCACCGCCGCCATCGCCGCCCTGTTCGCGGCCGGCTGCGCCCTGCTCGTCCCGCGCGCCGCCCCGGCGCGCCGCCGCGAGCCGGCGCCGGACGACGGGGCGGCGCCGCTGCGCCATCTCGAGGCCGACTGATGGAACTCACCCTCGTCGGCTTCGGCTTCCTGCTGCTGAGCCTCGCCGGCTTCCGCTTCGCGTTCGTCGAGATGACGCGCCTGCGCTTCGTAGTGCTGGTGATGGTGTGGGTGCTCCACCTGCTCGCCACCGTCGTCTATTACGATTACGTCCAGACCAATCCCGCCGACACGGGCATGTACTATTACGACCCGCTCGGCTGGTACGGCACCGGCTTCCAGCTCAACACCTATGTCGTCATCTGGCTCGTCCAGACCCTGAAGCTGCTGATCGGCGGCAGCTATTTCGACTATTTCCTGCTCTTCCAGGCCTTCGGCTTCTGGGGCCTGGCGATCATGATGCGCACCTTCGAGGAGGTGTATCGGGAGCTCGGCATCCCGCAGGGGCCGGTCTCCTATCTCCTCCTCTTCCTGCCCGGCATGCACTTCTGGACCAGCCCGATCGGCAAGGATTCGCTGCTCTTCCTCGCCAGCGCCGCCGCAGTCTGGGCGGCCATGCAGATACAGCGCCGTTTCATCGTCTTCGGCGCGGCGATCGTGCTGATGGTGCTGGTGCGGCCGCACGTTGCACTTATCGCGCTGATGGCGCTGGCGCTCGCCACCTTCTTCGATCCCCGCACCAAGGGCTATATGAAGGCCGGCCTGCTGGTCGTGGCGCTGGCCGGCCTCGGCGTCGTCGCCGGCACGGTGCGCAGCACCTTCCGCCTCGACGTCACCAGCGTGGATTCGGTGAGCGACTTCCTCACCACCAAATCCGAAGTGTTCGAGACGATCGAGGGCGGATCGGCGGTGATCGGCGCCTCCTTCCCCGAACGGGTGCTCAGCCTGCTGTTCCGCCCGATGTTCGTCGACGCCGAGGACATGTTCGGCCTCATCGCCTCGGCCGAGAACCTGCTCCTCCTGATCATCGTCGGGACGATCCTCTTCCGGCTCGGCACCGCCGCGGCGCTGGCGCGGCAGGCGCTGTTCCTGCGCTTCTCTCTGCTCTTCGCGCTGGGCCTCGTCCTGATGCTGTCGGCGGTCTATTATAACGTCGGCCTCGGCCTGCGGCAGAAGATGATGATGATGCCGGCTCTCCTCACCTTCTTCGTCAGCCTGATCGCGGTGCGGCGGGTGCGGCGGCACCAGGCCGCCCTGGGCTACGCGTGACCGGCGAACGCAGCGGCGCCGGCCGGACCTGCATCGTTCTCGGCTCCTACGCCCCCTCCCTCATCCACTTTCGCGGGTCGCTGATCGCCGAGCTCGTCCGCCGCGGCTACAAGGTGGTGGCGATGGCGCCGGAGATCGGCGCCGATGTGCGGGGGCAGCTCGCCGCGCTGGGCGCCGAAGCGGCGGAGGTGCCGCTGACCCGCGACAGCCTCAGCCCCGCCGCCATGGCCGGATCGCTGCGCGCCTTGACCCGCGCCTTTCGCGAAATCCGCCCCGATGCGGTGATCGCCTATACGGTAAAGCCGGTGACGCTGGGCGCGATCGCCGCGCGCAAGGCGGGCGTTCCCACCTTCGTCGCTTTGGTGACCGGGCTCGGCTTCGCCTTCGTCGAGGGGCGAGAGACGAAGCGCCGGATCAGCCGGATCGCCGCGACCTGGCTCTACCGCGCCGCCTTCCGCCTCAGCCGCATCGCCATCTTCCAGAATCCCGACGACCGCGACTTCTTCCGCGCCCGGCGCATCCTGCCGCGCGGCGCGAAGACGGCTCTGGTCAACGGCTCCGGCGTCGACATCGATGCCTTCGCGCCGGCGCCGCTGACCGAGGAGCCGACATTCCTGATGATCGCGCGGCTGCTCGGCGACAAGGGCGTGCGCGAATATGGCCGGGCGGCGGCGCGGCTGAAGGCGAAATACCCGCATGCGCAGTTCCGGCTGGTCGGCTGGCTCGACCCCTCGCCCGATTCGATCGGCCAGGCGGCGCTCGACGAGATGGTGGCGGGCGGCGTCGACTTCCTCGGCAAGCTGGACGACGTCCGCCCCGCCATCGCGGCGGCGAACGTCTATGTCCTTCCGTCCTATCGCGAGGGCACGCCCCGTTCGGTGCTGGAGGCGATGGCGATGGGGCGGCCGGTGGTCACCACCGACGCCCCCGGCTGCCGCCAGACCGTGGAGCACGGCCGCAACGGGCTGCTGGTGCCGCCGCGCGACGACCGGGCGCTCGAGGCGGCGATGGAGCATTTCATCCGCACCCCCGGCGCGATCGCCGCGATGGGCGCCGAATCCCGGGCGCTCGCGGAAGAGCGGTTCGACGTGCGCAAGGTCAATGCCGCCTTGCTCGAAGCGGCG
Organism: Allosphingosinicella sp.; assembly: GCA_046289665.1. Taxonomy (GTDB): domain Bacteria; phylum Pseudomonadota; class Alphaproteobacteria; order Sphingomonadales; family Sphingomonadaceae; genus Allosphingosinicella. The sequence goes on along the minus strand of JBKBVA010000083.1, from coordinate 645 downwards.
GGCCTGTAAGGTGGCGAAGCGCCTGTTCGACTTCGTCGTCGCGGGAATCGCCCTGCTGCTGCTCTGGCCGCTGCTCCTGCTCGTCGCGCTGGCGGTGTGGGCGAATCTCGGGCGCCCGGTGCTGTTCCGCCAGCGCCGGCCCGGCCTTCACGGCGCGCCGTTCGAGCTGATCAAGTTCCGCACCATGCGCAACGATCCGAAGGCCGGCAGCGGGCTCGAATCCGATGCGCAGCGCCTCACCCGCTTCGGCCGGCTGCTCCGCGCCTCCAGCCTCGACGAGCTGCCCGAGCTGTGGAACGTGCTGCGCGGCGACATGAGCCTCGTCGGACCGCGGCCTTTGCTGATGCAGTATCTCGGCCGCTACACACCCGAGCAGGCGCGCCGCCACGAGGTGCGCCCCGGCGTCACCGGCTGGGCGCAGGTCAACGGCCGCAACGCTCTGAGTTGGGAGGAAAAATTCCGCTTGGATGTGTGGTACGTGGACAACCGCAGCTTTTGGCTGGACCTGCGCATCTTGTGGTTGACAGTGCGCAAAGTGCTGGCGCGCGAGGGCATCAGCGCTGATGGCGAAGCCACGATGCCGCGGTTTACCGGTAGTCCACAAGATGCGCGAAAATCATCGTAGGGGTATCAATGAATCAAGTG
>JBKBVA010000082.1:0-9525 GCA_046289665.1 Allosphingosinicella sp. | reverse complement strand
GTGGGCCCCCTCCACCGCACTTCGTGCGGTCCCCCTCCCCGTTCCGGGGAGGAACTATAGGCCGTGGCCTCCCCCCTCGACACCTACAACCGCAAGCGGGACTTCGCGAAGACGGCGGAGCCGAAGGGCGAGGTCGCAGCGGAGACCGAGTTTCCTGCGCTGTTCATGGTGCAGAAGCACGATGCGACGCGGCTCCACTTCGACCTGAGGCTCGAGCTGGACGGCGTGCTGAAGAGCTGGGCGGTGCCGAACGGGCCGAGCCTCAACCCCGCCGACAAGCGCCTGGCGGTGCGCACCGAAGACCATCCGATGAGCTATGCCACCTTCGAGGGCACGATCCCCAAGGGCGAATATGGCGGCGGCACGGTGATGCTGTGGGACTGGGGCCGCTGGACGCCCGATCCGCGCAAGGACCCGCGCAAGACGCTCGAGGAGGGCCATCTCCACTTCACGCTCGACGGGCACCGCATGCAGGGCGAATGGGTGATGTTCCGCCTCAAGGGCAAGCCGCGCGACAGGACCGAGAACTGGATGCTGAAGAAGGTCACCGACGAGCATGTCGGCGGCTCGATGGGGCTGACCGAGACCTACCTCACCTCGATCAAGACCGGGCGGACGATGCAGGAGATCGCCGCGGGCAAGAAGGCGAAGGAGCTGAAGGGCTGGAAGACGAACCCGAAGGCAGCGCGGAAGGAGGACAAACCGTCATCCCGGCGAAGGCCGGGATCTCGGGCCGCTAAAGGCTCCGCGTCTTCGCCTCCACGAGACCCCGGCCGTCGCCGGGGTGACGCACCTCTCCCCAGGTTCCGCGAACCCCAGAAAGCCACGCTCGTCGACCACGTGCCCTCCGGCTCCGCGTGGATCCACGAGATGAAATATGACGGCTATCGCTGCCTGCTCGCCATCGGCGGCGGCGAGGCGCGCGTCTATACGCGCTCGGGCCTCGACTGGTCGGACAAGTTCCCGGAGATCGTCGCCGCGGCGCGGGAGCTGGAGGCGGAGAGCGCCTTGCTCGACGGCGAGATCGTCCACCTCGACGACAAGGGCAATACCAGCTTCTCCGCGCTCCAGCAGGCGATCGGCGAAGGCGGACGCGGGCTCACGCTGTTCCTGTTCGACGCGCTCGAGATCGACGGCGAGGACCTGACCCGGCTCCCCAACATCGAGCGCAAGGCGCGGCTCGCGACCCTGGTCGGCGACGGGCAGCCCCCCGCCATCCTCTACGCCGAGCACATCGTCGGGCGCGGCGAGCAATTGTACGAGGCGATGTGCAAGGCCGGGCAGGAAGGCATCATCTCCAAGAAGGCCGACAGCCCCTACCGCTCGGCCCGCACCAAGGCGTGGCTGAAGGTGAAGTGCACCCTGCGCCAGGAATTCGTCATCATCGGCTGGACGCCGAGCGAGGCCAAGGCGCGCGGCTTCCGCTCGCTGCTCCTCGCCGTCCACGAGGAGGACGGGCTGCGCTATGTCGGCAAGGTCGGCACCGGCTTCTCGATGCAGACGATCCGCGACCTGCTGGACACGATGCGGCCGCTGGAGGTGAAGACCGCCCCCGCCGCCGTGCCCCGCGCCGATGCGAAGGGTGCGCATTGGGTGAAGCCGAAGCTGGTCTGCGAGGTCGCCTTCGCCGAGTTCACCGCCGACGGCATCATCCGCCACCCGAGCTTCCTGGGCCTGCGCGCCGACAAGCCGGCCGCCCAGGTGACCCGCGAGATCGCCCAGCCGGCGCCGGAGACGCCCGGCGACGACGTCAGGATCAGCAACCCCGAGCGCATCCTCTTTCCCGACGCCGGCGTCACCAAGCAGGAGCTGGTCGATTACTACCGCAAGGTTGGCCCGATGATGGCGGTGTGGGCGGCACGGCGGCCCTTGAGCCTGGTGCGCTGCCCGCAGGGGCGGGCGAAGAAATGCTTCTTCCAGAAGCACAATACGGGGAGCTTCGGCCCCCACGTCCGCCAGATCGAGATCGAGGAGAAGAAAGGCGAGATCGAGGATTACGTCTATGTCGAGGACGTTGCCGGTCTCATCGCCTGCGTCCAGATGGGGACGATCGAGTTTCACGGCTGGGGATCGCGCACCGCCGACGTCGAGAAGCCCGATCGCCTCGTCTTCGACATCGATCCCGACGAAGGGCTCGGCTTCGGCGAGGTGAAGCGCACCGCGCGCGATCTCCACCGCTATCTCGCCGACATGGGCCTGCAGAGCTTCCCGCTCACCACCGGCGGCAAGGGGCTGCACGTCGTCGTGCCTTTGGTGCCGCAAGCGGAATGGCCGGTGGTGAAGGATTTCGCCCAGCGCTTCTGCGTCGCCCTCGCCACCGCCGAGCCGGAGCGCTTCACCGCCAACCTCGCCAAGGCGAAGCGCAAGGGCCGGATCTTCCTAGACTATCTGCGCAACCAGCGCGGCGCGACGGCGATCATGCCCTTTTCCGCCCGCGCCCGCGAAGGGGCGACGGTGTCGGCGCCGATCGCCTGGGACGAGCTGGACGATCTGGAAGGCGGCAACGTCTACACGGTGCGCGACGCCGACCTTCTGGTCGAGCGCGGCTCCTCCCGCGCCCTCCAGGGCTGGGGCGAGGCGTCGCAGACCCTGCCGGACCTGTGACGCCCCTTGCCCCTCATTCCTCGCCGCTGTCGTCGATGGCGCGGACGATATAATAGCCGCCGACCGCCGCCGCGGCGAGGATCGCCACGGTGACGACGGTGCCGACGCCGGTGAGGTTGCGCTTCTTCGCTTCCTCGTCGGTAAGCGCCATGCCGGCCGCGTAGAAGGTCGGCTTCCTGTCGCCCAGCAGCCGCAGCTCGAAGGCGTCGGCGCGCAGCGTCCGCGCCGCCTGGGCGGTGCCGCTGCGATAATCGTGGGTCATCTGGAGGCGCAGCCCCGCTTTGGCCTTGTCGCTGCGCGTCCCGTCGAGCGGCAGCGCGAAATAGAGGCCGGCGGAAGCGCCGCTGCGGCGGGCGCCGGTCTCCTCGAAGCCCCTGATGTCGGCCGCCGCGCACGGCGCCGCGACCATGAGGCAGGCCGCGGTGGCGGCGAGCATCTTCGCGATCATCATCGTTCCCCTGTTCCCGCGGCCGCTGAGGCCGCAGCCGAAGGCTACGCCCGCCCCGCGCGCCGCCGCAAGGTGCGGCTTCTACCCATCGGAAGAAGGCTCAGGCGGTGGAGCGGAACGGCAACAGTTGCCCGGTCTCGCCCGGAATCTGCGCGGGCTCGTGGAGATCGGAGTCGATCAGCCACGGCACCAGCAACGGCCCCGCCATCGGCCGGGCGAGGTGGAAGCCCTGGACGTTGTCGCAGCGCAGGTGCGCGAGCAGCGCCAGCGTCTCAGCATCCTCCACCCCCTCGGCGGTCGCGACCAGCCCCATGGCGTGGGCGAGGTTCACCATCGCCTCGATGATGAGGCGCGAATCCTCCGACGTGGCGGCGTCCGCGACGAAGCAGCGGTCGATCTTGAGCTCGGTGTAGGGGAGCTGGCGCAGCTGCAGCAGCGACGAATAGCCGGTGCCGAAATCGTCGAGCGAGAGCGACATGCCCTTGAGGCGGAAGCGGGTGAGCGTGTCGAGCAGCCGGGTGAGGTGCTGGGTCGCGCCTTCGGTCACCTCCACCGTCACCTGCTCGGTCGGCACCCCTTCGACCAGGCACAGGCGGTGGAGGTAATCGGGGAAATAGACGTCGCGGAGGCTCAGCGCCGAGACGTTGAAGGCGATGTTGAGCGTGACGCCCTGCTCGCGCCAGCCGCGCCACTGCCTGAGGCCGGTGCGGACCACCCAGTCGGTCAGAGCGTCGATGCTGCCATAGCGTTCGGCGAGGCCGACGAAATGCTCGGGATCGACCGGCCCCAGCTCCGGATGCGTCCAGCGCACGAGCGCCTCGACGCCGGCGAGGCGGCCGGCGCGGATCGCCACCTTGGGCTGGTAGTGGAGCTCGAGCTCGCCGCGCTCGATGGCGAGCTGGAGCTGGGTGGCGAGATCGCTGTCGCCGATGGACAATGCCGTCATGACGCCGCCGCCTCCTTCCCGGCCTGGCCGATCGCCTCCATCAACGCCTGGAGCCGCACCGGCTTGGAGAGCGGACCGGCCATGCGCAGGCCGAAGGCGGTGCCGAGCCGCATCGCCGCGTCGAGGACGCGCGCGTCGAAGCCGCTGATGATCAGCACCAAAGCTTCGCAGCGATGCTCGGCGAGGAAGCGCAGCAATTCGACGCCGTCGCTGCGGGGCAGCGCGAGATCGACCACCACCACGGCGGGATCGGCGGTGACATATTGGGCGCGGAAGCTCTCGGCGGTGACGGTGACGATCGCCTCGTAGCCGCATTCCTCGGCGGCATGGGCGAGGAAGCGGGCGACGGAGAGCTCGTCGTCGATGAGGAGCAGCCGCGGCCGCCCGCTCCCGCCACGCGCGGTGACGGACGCTGCGTCGCCGGCGGCGCGCTCGACGTTCAGGCGGATCGGATCAACCATGGCGGGCACCCAGCGCCTTGCGGCGGTCGCGCGCCTCGCGCCGCCGCCGCACCAGCCGCAGCACCCGCGCCTGGCCGATCTGCAGCCCTTCGAGGCCGTCGCGGTAGAGGGCGCGCTGCCAGCTCGCAAATTCCTCGATGGTGAGGCGGTAGCGGGCGAGCGCCTCGTCGAGCGAGAGGAGGCCGGTCTGCACCGCTTTCACGACCTGCGCCTTGCGCCGCGCCACCCAGCGCGTGTCGGGCGGCGGCAGCGTCTCGCGGGTGACGGGGATGTCGGCGATCTCCGGCGGCGGCTCAGGCCCCTCGGTGACCGCGCTGGCTTCGGAACGACTCGGCATGATTCGGGCCTCGCTTCACTTCCAGCCCCGCCCGCATGGAAGGAGGATTGCGCCCCCGAAGGTTAAGCAAGCGTCACCGAACATGGTTAAGACGAAGATACCGCCGCGAGCCGGTCGCCGGGCGCGGCGGACGGGCGCCGGTCAGGCGTCCGCGCGGGCCTCCAGCGCTTTCACCAGCCGCTTCGGCGCCTGGGCGCGGTAGCTCTCCTCGAGCCATTCGCGGAATTGCGCGAGCGGCGGCATCTCGGCCTCGGCGGGCTCGAAGGTCACCCAGCCGCTCTTGCCGAGGCCGTAGCCGGTCGGCTTGGCATAAGGGCGCTCGAGCGCCACCTCCGCCGTGTAGCGCAGCTTGAAGGAGGCGCTGAACGGCGTGCCCTCGGCGCTCAGATAGGCGAAGGTCTTGTCGTTGACGGCAAGGTCGTCGTGGCCGGGCCAGGGCGACTTGCCGTGGGCGCCCGGGAAGGTGAGGCCGAAGGCGCGCAGATCGCGCAGGATTTCGGCCCCCGTCACGCCCCCCTCAGTTCTTCGGCTTGGTATAGGGAACGAACTTGCCGAGATGGACGAAGCCGGTCGGCACCCGCGCGCCGGCATCGTAGAGATCGACCACGTCGACGTTGCACAGCCGGCCGCCCCACACCTTATTGACCATGACGTCGGAGCGGTGGAGCGTCTGCGCGCCGCCTTCCGGGCGGTTGACGTAGAGCTTCCCGCCCGACGCCTCGTAGAGAATGGCGGTGCGGTCGATGATCCGGCTGGAACGGATGTCGCTGAGATTGAGGCAATCGACCGGCTCGCCGGCGACCCGCCCTTCCAGCGCCTTGGCGAGCTGCGCCTCCGGACTCGCGCGCTTCAGGGCGTGGGCCGGCGCGGCGGCGAGGGCGATGCCGGCGAGGAGGAGGGGAAGTGCGTGGCGCATGGACGTGGCTCCTGCAGCGGACGATGGTTGCGCTACCGTGACGAGTCGAAGCTTAACCGGCAATGACCGCCGCCTCACAGCCCGACATCCTCGAGCGACAGCAAGGTCGCGTTGCCGCCCGCCGAGGTGGTGTCGGTCGAGGTCACCCGCTCGGCGCAGAAGCGCGGCAGGTAATTCGGGCCGCCCGCTTTGGGTCCGGTGCCGGAGAGCCCCTCGCCGCCGAACGGCTGGGACCCGACGATCGCACCGATCATCGAGCGGTTGACGTAGAGATTGCCGACCTCGGCCCTCTCCTCGACCGTGTCCGCGGCGCGGGCGATGCGGCTGTGGAGGCCCATGGTGAGGCCGAAGCCGGATGCGTTGACGCGCCGCACCGTCTCGCCGAGCCGCCCCGCCTTCCAGGTCGCGACGTGGAGCAGGGGCCCGAACCATTCCTTCCTCAGATCCTCGATCGCATCGAGCCGGATCAGGGTCGGCGGCACGAACAGCCCCTCGGCCGGCGCGTTGATCGTCTTGATCCAGCGCGCGCGCATCGCCTCGCGGTGCGCCATCAGCCGGTCGTAGGCGCCCTGGTCGATGACCGGACCGACGTCGGTCAGCGGATCGGCCGGATCGCCGACGATCAGGGTGTCCATCGCGCCGGTCAGCATCTCCAGCGTCCGCTCGGCAATCTCCTCCTGGAGCACGAGCAGCCGCAGCGCCGAGCAGCGCTGGCCCGCCGAGCGGAAGGCGGAGGTGACGACGTCGAGCACCACCTGCTCGGGAAGCGCTGTCGAATCGACGATCATCGCGTTGATCCCGCCGGTCTCGGCGATCAGCGGCACCAGCGGCCGTTCCTCGTCGCCGAGCAGGTCGCGGGCGATGCGCTTGGCGGTGGCGGTGGAGCCGGTGAAGGCGACGCCGTCGACGCCGCGGCTGCGCACCAGAGCCGCGCCGGTCTCCGGCCCGCCGGTCACCAGCACCAGCGCCTCGCGCGGTATGCCCGCCTCGAAGGCGAGCTCCACCGCGCGGCGGGCGATGCGCGGCGTCTGCGGCGCCGGCTTGGCGACGACGGCGTTGCCGGCGGCGAGCGCGGCGGCGACCTGGCCGAGGAAGATGGCGAGCGGGAAGTTCCACGGCGCGATGCACAGCCACACGCCGCGCCCCTCGAGGCGCAGGACGTTGCGCTCGCCGGTCGGCCCCGGAAGCTCGATCGGCCGCAGCTTGTCGCGCGCCTGGGCGGCGTAATAGCGGCAGAAGTCGACCGCCTCGCGCACTTCGGCGAGCGCATCGGAGATGGTCTTCTTCGCCTCCTGCACCGCGACCCGCATCAGCTGCTCGCGATTCGCCTCGAGCAAATCGGCGAGGCGGTCGAGGCAGGCGGCGCGCGCCTCCACCGGGGTGCGCGACCAGATGGCGAAGCCGGCCCGCGCCCGCTCGACCGCCGCGTCGGCGCTGGCGCGCTCCTCGGCGCTCAGCGCGTCGAGCGGCGCCTCGGCGCGCAGGTCCCAGCTCACCCGCCCCGCTTCGCCCGCCGGCGCGCTCGACGCGGCGGCCTTCATGTCGCGGCGCGTGCTGAGGCCGAGGTCGCCCGAAGGCCCCGGCCCCTTGCGCGCCGGCGGCAGCGGCTCGGCGACCGCGTCGGCGATCTCCGCCAGCACCGGCTTGTGCAGCAGGTCGATGCCGCGGCTGTTCTTGCGCTCGGGCATGAACAGGTCCTCGGGCAGCGGAATCGCCGGGTGGCGCGTGCCCCCGACCGAGGCGACCTTGGCCACCGGATCGGCGATGAGATCGGCGTCGGACAGGCTCTCGTCGGCGAGCTGGTGGACGAAGCTCGAATTGGCGCCATTCTCCAGCAGGCGGCGCACGAGATAGGCGAGGAGGTCGCGGTGGCCGCCGACCGGCGCGTAGATGCGGGTCTGGTAGCCTTGCTCGCGCACCAGCGGCTCGTACAGCCCCTCGCCCATGCCGTGGAGGCGCTGGAACTCGAAGTCGCGGCTGTCGCCCGCCCATTCGAGGATGTTGGCGACGGTGAGCGCATTGTGGGTGGCGAAGGCCGGGTAGATGTTCCTCGCCTTCAGCATGTCGCGCGCGCAGGCGAGGTAGGAGACGTCGGTCGAGGCCTTGCGGGTGAAGAGCGGATAGTCGGCGAGGCCCTGCTCCTGCGTCCGCTTGATCTCGCTGTCCCAATAGGCGCCCTTGACCAGCCGCACCGCGATGCGGCGGCCGGTGGCGGCGCCGAGCGCGTCGGCCCAGGCGAGCACCGGCCGGCAGCGCTTGCCATAGGCCTGGACCGCCATGCCGAGCCCGTCCCAGCCCTTGAGCGCCGGAAGGCGCGCGGCGGCCTCGATGATGTCGAGGCTCATCTCCAGCCGCTCGCTCTCCTCCGCGTCGATGGTGAGTGCGATGCCGGCCTCCTTCGCCATCACCGCCAGCGCCTCGACCTGTTCGGTGAGGCTGGGCACGCAGAAATCGTAATGGGCGACCTCGTAGCGCGGGTGGAGGGCGGAGAGCTTGACCGAGATGGAGTGGCCGCGGTTCGCGACCTTACCGACCGCGCGGATCGCGTTCTCATAGGCTTCGAAATAACGCTGCGCGTCCGGGAAGGTGCGCGCCGCCTCGCCGAGCATGTCGAAGCTCGCGGTGAAGCCGGCATTCTCCTTCTTCTCCATCCGCCGGAGCGCCTCGTCGATGGTGCGGCCCATCACGAAGATCTCGCCCATCAGCCGCATCGCCGCGCCGACGGCCTGGCGCACGAACGGCTCGCCGGCGCGGGCGAGGAGGCGCTTGAGCGCGCTCGCCTGCTCCGTCTCGCTCACCAGCGCGCGGCCGATGACGAGGCCCCAGGTGGCGGAATTGACGAGGGTGGAGTTGGACTTGCCGGCATGGCCGCGCCAATCGGCATTGCCGAGCTTGTCGGCGATCAGGGCGTCGGCCGTCTCCGGGTCCGGCACGCGCAGGAAGGCCTCGGCCAGCGACAGGAGGGCGATGCCCTCGGAGGTGTTGAGCCGATATTCCTGGAGGAACTGGTTGACCCAGCCCGAAGCCTGGGCGCGCCTCAGCTCGGCGAGCATGCCGAGCGCGCGATGTTCGACCCGCCGGCGCGAATCGGACTCGAGTGCGGCGTCCCGCAGGAGCGGCGCCAGGGCCTCGGGTTCCGGCGCACGGTGGAGCCGGTCGATATTTGCACGCGCGGTTGCCGTAGCGTCCGCCATATTAGTGACCTCGCGGGGCTTGAGTCTCGTATCGGCGCCGCTCTAGACGCGTCCCATGCCCATCGCCAGCATCGAAGATATCGCGTCGAAAGTCGGCACCGAGATCGGCGTCTCCGACTGGATCCTCGTCGACCAGGCGCGGATCGACGCCTTCGCCGACGTGACCGAGGACCGCCAGTTCATCCATGTCGATCCGGACATGGCGGCGCAGACGCCGTTCGGCGGCACCGTCGCCCACGGCTTCCTCACCTTGTCGCTGCTCTCCCGCATGGCCGCCGACGCGATGCTGGTGCCCGAGGGGGTCAGTATGGGTGTCAATTACGGCTTCGAGCGCGTCCGCTTCATCGCCCCGGTCCGCTCCGGAAAGCGGGTGCGCGGCCGCTTCACCCTCGCCGCCATGGCCGAGAAGCGCCCCGGCCAGTGGCAGTTCGTCCACAACGTCACCGTCGAGATCGAGGGCGAGGACAAGCCCGCTCTGACCGCCGACTGGATCGGGATGATTTTCGTATGAGATGCCGGACCGAACTCCCCTCCCTGGAAGGCAGGGGCTGGGGGTGGGTTCCGCCGAAGGCGGGCGAAACGCCCAGGCCCGAAACGTCTCGCTACGCTCGACTACCCA
>JBKBVA010000081.1:0-9718 GCA_046289665.1 Allosphingosinicella sp. | reverse complement strand
GGCCGAACCCCGCCTCGATCCGCGCAATGGGCCTGAAGGACGCGGCGAAGAAATTGATGCAGGAGGCCGGGGTGCCGGTGACGCCGGGCTATCTCGGCGAGGATCAGGATCCGGCGCGGCTCAAGGCGGAAGCCGACACGATCGGCTATCCGGTGCTGATCAAGGCGGTGGCCGGCGGCGGCGGCAAGGGCATGCGCAAGGTCAACGACGCGGCCGACTTCGCCGAGATGCTGGCCTCGTGCAAGCGCGAGGCGGCGGCCTCCTTCGGCGACGACCGGGTGCTGATCGAGAAATATATCGAGCGTCCGCGCCACATCGAGGTGCAGGTGTTCGGCGACAGCCACGGCAATGTCGTCCACCTGTTCGAGCGCGATTGCTCGCTGCAGCGGCGCCACCAGAAGGTGATCGAGGAAGCGCCCGCGCCTGGGATGGACGAGGCGACCCGCGCCGCTGTCTGCGGGGCGGCCGTCAAGGCGGCGCAGGCGGTCGACTATGTCGGCGCCGGCACGGTGGAGTTCATCGCCGACGCCTCGGAAGGTTTGCGCGGCGACCGGGTGTGGTTCATGGAAATGAACACGCGCCTCCAGGTCGAGCATCCGGTGACCGAGGAGATTACCGGCCAGGACCTGGTCGAGTGGCAGCTGCGCGTGGCGAGCGGCGAGACGCTGCCCTGCACGCAGGACCAGCTCTCGATCCGCGGCCACGCGATGGAAGCGCGTCTCTATGCCGAGGATCCGGCGCACGAATTCCTGCCCTCGACCGGGCGGCTCGACCATTTCAGCCTCGGCCGCTCGGTGCGGATCGACACCGGCGTCGAGGAAGGCGACCGGATCAGCCCCTATTACGATCCGATGATCGCCAAGGTGATTTCGCGCGGCGCGTCGCGCGAGGAGGCGATCGACCGGCTGGTCGAGGCGCTGGAGGGCGTCGAAGTGTGGCCGGTCCGGACCAATGCCGGCTTCCTGGCGCGGGCGGCGGACGACCCGGATTTCCGCGCGGGCGACGTCGATACCAGCTTCATCCCGGCGCGGATCGACCGGCTGGTGCCGGATGCGGCGCCTTCGGAAGGGGTTTGGAATCTCGCCGCGACGGCGGTGCTGGCGTCGGACTTCGGGACGGCGGCGGAAGGCGACGCCTGGCTCGGGCTGCAGGGCTTCCGGCTCAACGCGGCGGACGATCTTTCGGTGGCGCTCGCCCATGCCGGCGAGGTCCGGACCGTCGATGCCGACGGGCCGATCGAGGGGATCGCCACCGCCGAAGGGGAGACCGTGCTGGTCTTCTCGCGCGGCCAGGCCTTTGCGTTCGCGCTGCCCGGCGCCGGCGGCGGCGCGGCGGGCGGGGCGGCCTCGGACGGGACCCTGCTGTCGCCGATGCCCGGGCGCGTGCTCTCCGTTGAAGTGCGCGAGGGGGACGAGGTGGCGAAGGGGCAGAAATTGCTGACGCTGGAGGCGATGAAGATGGAGCACAGCCTCGTCGCGCCGTTCGACGGCGTCGTCGCCGAACTCGCCGCGGCGGCCGGCGGGCAGGTGACGGAGGGCATGGTGCTGGTTCGGGTGGAGAAGGGGGAATGAGCGACATTGTCACCCCGGCGAAGACCGGGACCCCAGGAAAGGAATCAATGGCGCGGCTCCACGACACCCCGGCGCGCGCCGGGGCGACGGCGTAGCCGCCATGTCCGGCCGCTTCTTCGACGAATGGACGCTCGGCGACCGCCTGCGCCACCAGCCGCACCGGACGGTGACCGAGACCGACAACCTGCTCATCTCTACCCTCACCCACAATCCGCAGCCGCTCCACCTCGACGCCGAATATGCGGCCGGGACCGAGTTCGGGCGGATCGTCGTCAACGGGACCTTCACCTTCTCGCTGCTGGTCGGCCTGTCGGTGGGAGACACGACGCTCGGCACGCTCGTCGCCAATCTCGGCTACGACAAGGTGCGGATGCCGAAGCCCGTCTTCATCGGCGACACGTTGCGCGCCGAGACGGAAGTGGTCGGTCTCAAGGATTCGAACAGCCGCCCCAATGCCGGCATCGTCACCTTCGAGCACCGCATGCTCAACCAGCGCGACGAGATCGTGTGCACGATGGAGCGCACCGCGCTGATCCGCAGGCGTCCGCAATGAGGCTCCGGTCCCTCCTCTTCGTGCCGGGCGACCGGCCGGACCGGATGGAGAAGGCGCTTCTCTCGGGCGCGGACGCGCTGATCCTCGATCTGGAGGATGCGGTCGCCGGCCCGGCCAAGGCCGAGGCGCGGCGGCATGTCGCGGCGTTCCTCGACGGTCATTCCGAAGCGAAATTGTGGGTGCGGGTGAACCCGCTCGACAGCCCCGAATGCGAGAAGGACCTGGCGGCGGTGCTGCCGGCGCACCCGGACGGGATCGTGCTGCCCAAGGCCGAGGGCGGGGCGTCGGTGGGCGAGCTGGCGCGGCGGCTGACCGAGCGCGGCAATGCGACCGCGCAGATCCTCGCCATCGCCACCGAGACGCCGGCGGCGATGTTCCAGCTCGGCACCTATGGCGGCGCCAAGCGCCTCGCCGGCCTCACCTGGGGCGCGGAGGATCTGCCCGCGGCGATCGGCGCCATGACGTCGCGCGAGGACGACGGAAGCTATACGGCGCCCTACGAGATCGCCCGGGCGCTCTGCCTGTTCGGCGCGGCGGCGGCCGGGGTGGCGGCGATCGAGACCGTCTATCCGGCGTTTCGCGACCTCGAAGGCCTTGCGGAATATGCGGCGCGGGGGCGGCGGGACGGCTTTACCGGCATGATGGCGATCCACCCGGCGCAGGTGCCGGTGATCAACGACGCCTTCACCCCGAGCGCGGAGGAGGTCGCGCATGCGCGCGCGGTGGTGGAGGCCTTCGCGGCCAGCCCCGGAGCAGGCGCGCTGTCGCTCGACGGGCGGATGATCGACCGGCCGCATCTGGTGCAGGCGCAGCGGACGCTGGCGGCGGCGGGAGAGAAATGATGCGGGCGACCGGAGAGACGGTGCGGCTTGACCTCGTCCATTGCCGCTGAGCCGTTCGCGACCGCGGCGGCGCTGATCGTCGGGCTGATCGTCGGCAGCTTCCTCGCGGTCGTCCTGATCCGCTGGCCGAGAGGCGATTCGGCGGCACGCGGCCGCTCGCGCTGCGATTCGTGCGGCAAGCCGCTGGGTCCGGCGGAGCTCATCCCCATCCTCTCCTGGTTCCTGGTGCGTGGGCGCTGCCGGGGCTGCGGCGCGGCGATCGACCGGCGGCATCTGGCCGCGGAAGCGGGCGCGGCCTTGGTGGGGCTGACGGCGGTGCTCGCCCATCCGCTGCCGCTCGCGGCGGTGACGGCGCTGTTCGGCTGGTGGCTGTTCCTCCTCGCCGCGCTCGATGTCGAGCATCAGTGGCTGCCGGACCGGCTGACCCTGCCCCTGATACCCGCCGGGCTTCTCGCCGCCTGGGCGGGCTACGGGCCCGGGCTGGAGGAACGGGCGATCGGGGCGGTGGCGGGTTTTGCGGTGCTGGCGGGGATCGCGCTCGCCTACCGCCAGGCGCGGGGGCGCGAGGGGCTGGGCGGGGGCGACCCCAAGCTGTTCGCCGCGATCGGCGCCTGGCTCGGCTGGGCGCAGCTTCCCTATGTGCTGCTCGGCGCGGGACTGATCGGGCTCGGCGTGGTGGCCGCGATGCGGCTCAGGGGGCAGGCGGTGGCGGCGACCGACCGGCTGCCGCTGGGCGCGCTGATGGCGCTGGCGGCGTGGCCGATCTGGCTCATCCTCGCACGATAAGCGCGGCCGGCCACTGAATCGCTTGCGCGGCGGGCGTAAAGCTGTGACTTTTCAAGCGGCACGCGACTCCGGGGGCGGGAAGCGTCAAGACACTGTCACAAAAATGGTGCGAAGCGGTGGGGACCGCTTTCTGGGGGGATGGGGATTCGTGAGATGCGTTTGAGCCTGGAACCGCGTGCGCTGCGCATGCTGCGCCCGCGCGCCGACCTGTTCGGGCTGGTCGAGCTGGCTTTGATCGCGCTGATCGCCGTGCAGTGCGCGCGGCTGGTGTGGACCCTCGTCACGCCGGTCGGGCCGGTCGGCGACTGGCAGGCGCAGCGGAGCACGGGCGCGGCGGGTGCGGTGACGGGTGCGGCGGGGTTCGATCCCTTCTTCCGCCTCGCGGGGCAGGCGGGGCCGGTGGCGGTGACCTCGCTCAACCTCAAGCTCTTCGGCGTCCGGCAGGACCAGGCGTCCGGACGCGGATCGGCGATCATCGGCACGCCCGACGGGGCGCAGCGCAGCTTCGCGGTGGGCGAGGAGATCATGCCCGGCGTCCTGCTGAAGGCGGTGGATTTCGACAGCGTCACCATCACCCGCGAAGGCGCGGACGAGCAATTGTACATGGACCAATCGGGCAGCGCGCCCGTCGTCGGGCCGGCGGGGCCGGCCGCGTCAGCGCCGGGAATAGTCGCGCCGTCTGCGCCCACGGCGACGACTCAGCCGCCCCCGGCCGTCGTCGCGCCGCCCGCGCCGAAAGGCGATGCCGCGCGCGACATTCGCGCGGAGCCGCGGACGAACGGGCGCGAGGTGACCGGCGTCGCCGTCTTCCCGCAGGGGAGCGGGGAGGCCTTTCGCGCCGCCGGCCTGGCGCCGGGCGACGTGGTGATCGCGGTCAACGGCCAGCGCATCCGCTCGGCCGAGCAGGCGCGGGGGCTGGCGGCGGCGTTCCAGGGCCCGCGCCCGCCGCAGCTCCGGGTGGAGCGCGACGGGCGGGTGATCACGTTGCAGCCGGGGACGGGACGATGAAGAAAGCTTTGATCGCGCTCGCTCTGTCGGTGGCGCTGCCGAGTGCGGCCTGGTCGCAATATACGGTGAACTTCCGCGAAGCCGACGTGCGCGCCTTCATCGAGGATGCGGCGCGGGTGACCGGCCGGACCTTCGTCGTCGATCCGGCGGTGCAGGGGAAGGTCTCGGTGGTGACGCAGCGGCCCTTGTCGCGCTCCGAATATTTCGAGCTCTTCCTCTCGACGCTGCGCGCCAACGGGCTGGTGGCGGTGCCGATCGGCGGCGGTGCGTTCCGGATCCAGCCGGTCGCCGGCGCGGCGGCGGGGGCGCGGCAGGGCACGAGAGGCGTCAGCGCCAACACGTTCGTCACCGAGATCTTCCGCCTGCGCAACGTCGACGGCGCGTCGGTGGTGGACACGCTCCGGCCGCTGGTCAGCCGCGACGGATCGATCACGGCCAGCCGCAATTCGGTGGTGGTGGTCGATTTCGCCGACAATATCCGGCGCATCCGCCAGGTGCTCGCCAGCATCGACCGGGACACCTCCACCACCCGGATCGTCGGCCTGACCAATGCCGGCGCGCGCGAGATCGCCGCCTCCCTCAACGCGCTGATGGAAGGCGGCGGCGAAGCGGCGAGCGTGGTGCCGGTCGACAGTTCGAACGCCATCGCGCTGCGCGGCGATTCGGCGGCGGTGGCGCGGCTGGCGGCGATGGCCGAGGAACTGGACGCGCGGGCGGCGGCGGGGACCGAGATCCGCGTCATGTTCCTCGAACATGCCGATGCCGCGCAGCTCCTCCCCGTCCTCCAGCAATTGCTCGGCCAGCGCGTCACCAGCCAGAGCGCAACGACATCGACCCGGCTTTCCGGCACCGAGCCGGCCCAGCAGGTCCAGACGGCGAGCGTCGAGACCGGCGGATCGGGCACCAGCGTGTTCGGCCCGCGCGGCGCGGTGGTGACGCGCTTCGAGGGCGCCAACGCCATCGTGATCGCCGCCCCGGCCGACGTCCAGCGGCAATTGGGCGAGGTGATCCGCCAGCTCGACACCCGGCGCGAGCAGGTGCTGGTCGAGGCGATCATCGTCGAAATTTCCGACCAGGCGGCGAAGAAGCTCGGTGTGCAGTTGCTGCTCGCCGGGCTCGAGGGGAGCAACATCCCGTTCGCCGTCACCAATTACTCCAACGCGAGCCCAAACATCCTCACCGTCGCCGGCGCGGTGGCGGCGGAGCGGCTGCGCACCACGACGACGACGGTGAACGGCCAGGTGGTGACCACGAACCAGAGCTCGGGCGTCGCGGACGCGCTGCAGGAAGCGGCGGTCTCCTCGATCCTCGGCGCCACCGGCGGACTCGGCGGCTTCGCGATCAGGAGCGGCAACGAGATTTTCGGCGCGATCATCAATGCGGTGAAGTCCGACACCGAATCGAACATCCTCTCCACCCCGTCGATCATGACGCTCGACAATCAGGAAGCGCGGATCCTGGTCGGCCAGGAAGTGCCGATCACGACGGGCGAGGCGCTGAGCGACAATTTCGACAACGCCTTCCGCACCGTCCAGCGCCAGAATGTCGGCATCAGCCTCGAGGTGAAGCCGCAGATCAACGCCGGCGGGGCGATCAAGCTGGTGCTGCGCCAGGAAGTAAGCTCGATCGCCGGACCGGTCGGCCGGAACTCGAGCGACCTCATCCTCAACAAGCGTGAGCTCGAGACGACGATCACGGTCGACGACGGCGAGATCGTCGGCATCGGCGGCCTGCTCGACGACAACGAGCGGCGGACGATCGAGAAGGTGCCGTTCCTCGGCGACCTGCCCGCGGTCGGCAATCTCTTCAAGTCGAAGAGCCGGGCGCGGGCGAAGACCAATCTGATGGTGTTCATCCGCCCGACCATCCTGCGCTCCGCGGCCGACGCGCGGGCGATGACCGAGCGGCGCTATGGCTATGTGCGCGACCGCCAGTACCTGCAGAATCCGGCGCAGGAGCCGAGCCTGGACGAGCTGGTCCGCGAATATATGGGCGCGGTGCCGCCGGTCCCGCCGGTGGTCCCGCCGGCCGGCGCGGTGCAGCCGGGCGATGCGGTGGTGACGCCGGCGCCGGCGGAGACACCGCGGTGACAGTGGAAAGCCGTCATCCCGGCGAAGGCCGGGATCTCGTGACGGAAAGTCACGGCGCGTCTCCACGAGACCCCGGCCTTCGCCGGGGTGACGACTATTCTCCACCCTCCGAGCCCATCGTGTCTCCCCCGCACATCCCCTATCCCTTCGCCAAGCGCTTCGGGGTGGCGCTGATCGGCGAAGGCGAGGGGAAGGCCGAGATCGCGCTGCGCGACGGGGCGGACCCGCAGGCGCTGGTCGAGGTGCGGCGGCTGCTGGCGCGGCCGCTGGCGGTGACGCGCACGCCCGCCGACCGCTTCGACCGCTTGCTCTCCGAGCGCTATGCGATGGACGGGCAGGCGGCGGCGGATGCGGCGGGCTCGCTCGGCTTCGGCGACGATCTGAGCAGCCTCGCCTCCGACCTTCCCACCGCCGAGGACCTGCTCGACAGCGCCGACGACGCGCCGGCCATCCGCCTCATCAACGGCATCATCGCCGATGCGGCGCGGCACGGCGTCTCCGACATCCATATCGAGCCGTACGAGACCGGGCTCGTCGTCCGGATGCGGGTGGACGGGGTGCTCAGGGAGACGCTGAGGATGCCGCCGCACGTCGCGCCGGTGGTGGTGAGCCGGATCAAGGTGATGGCGCGGCTCGATATCGCCGAGCGGCGGGTGCCGCAGGACGGGCGCATCGGCCTGACACTGGGCGGCAAGCTGCTCGACGTGCGCGTCTCGACGCTGCCGAGCCGGGCGGGCGAGCGGGTGGTGCTGCGCATCCTCGACAAGGAGAATGCGGGCATCGACTTCGACGCGCTCGGCATGCCCGGGCCGATCCACGATCTGTACCGCGACGCGCTGGCCGAGCCGAACGGGATCGTGCTCGTCACCGGCCCCACGGGCTCGGGCAAGACGACCAGCCTCTATGCGGGCCTCCGGCTCCTCAACGACGGCAGCCGCAACATCCTCACCGTCGAGGACCCCGTCGAATATGCGGTGGACGGCGTCGGCCAGACCCAGGTCAACGCCAAGGTGGGGCTGAGCTTCGCGGCCGGGCTGCGCGCGATCCTGCGGCAAGATCCGGACGTGGTGATGGTCGGCGAGATACGCGACCGGGAGACCGCCGAGATCGCCGTCCAGGCCTCGCTGACCGGCCATCTCGTCCTCTCCACCGTCCACACCAACGACGCGGTCGGCGCGATCACGCGGCTCAGGGACATGGGTGTGGAGCCGTTCCTGCTCGCCTCGACGCTGCGCGCGGTGATCGCCCAGCGGCTGGTGCGGCGGCTGTGCCCCTCCTGCCGCGCGCCGGCGCGCTCGAGCGGGAGCCTGGGCGCCGTGCTGGGCCTGCCGGAAGGGACGCGGATCTACGAGGCGCGGGGCTGCCCGGCCTGTGCAAACAGTGGCTACAAAGGCCGGATCGGCGTGTTCGAGGCGATCCGGGTCGACGACACGATCCGGCGGCTGATCAACGCCGGCGGGGACGAGGCGGCGATATCCGACCACGCTTTTCGCGATTCGCAGACGCTGAGGCGCGCGGCCGCGGCTTTGGTGCGGGACGGGGTGACGACGGCGGAGGAAGCGGTGCGCATCTCCCGGCGCGAGGCCGAAAATGGCTGAATTCGCCTATCTCGCCCTCGACACGGCCGGCCGCGAGCGGCGCGGATCGGTGCGCGCCGAGACGGCGGAGGAAGCGAAGGCCAAGCTCGGCACGCGGCGGCTGCTGGTGGTGAAGATGGAGACGGCGGCGGCGGGCGCGGAGGCCGCGGCGCCGCTCCTCTCGCGCGACCTGCTCAGCCGCCGCAAGAAGCTCTCCGCCAAGCAGCTCACGGTGTTCACGCGGCAGCTGGCGACGCTCGTCTCGGTGAGCCCGCTCGAGGAGGCGCTGCGCACCATCGCCCGGCAGACCGAGCGCGAGCATGTCCGCGACGTCCTGCTCTCGGTCCACGCCTCGGTGTTCGAGGGGCGGCGGCTGTCGGAGGCGATGGCGCGCCAGCCGGCGAGCTTCCCGGCTCTGTACCGCGGCATGGTGGCGGCGGGCGAGAGCTCGGGATCGCTGCCGGTGATCCTGGAACGGCTCGCCCTGCTGCTCGAGCGGCAGGGGCAGGTGCGCGCCAAGGTGCTGAGCGCGATCGCCTATCCGGCGGTGCTGGCGGTGGTGGCGATGTTCGTCGTCTTCGCGCTGATGGTGTTCGTCGTGCCGCAGGTGGTGGAGCAGTTCGAGGATATCGGCCAGGAACTGCCGCTGCTGACGCGGATGGTGATCGGCCTGTCCGAATTCCTCGCCGCCTGGTGGTGGGCGCTGGCGCTCGCTCTGGTCGCGGGCGCGCTGCTGCTCGGGCGCGCGCTGAAGGACGAGGGCCTGCGGATGCGGTTCGACCGCTTCCTGCTGCGCATCCCCTTCTTCGGCCGGCTGCTGCGCGATCTCTATGCGGCGCGAATGGCGCGGACGCTCTCCACCATGGTGTCGAGCCGGCTGCCGTTGCTGGAGGGGCTGAAGCTGACGACGCAGACGGTGCACAACCGGGCGCTGCGCGCCGCGACCGGGGACATCGCCGAAGCGGTGCGGACCGGCGGGAGCCTGTCGGGCGCGCTGAAGCGGGCGGCGATCTTTCCGCCCTTGCTCGTCTACCTGGCGGCGAGCGGCGAGGCTTCGGGCAGGCTCGACGTGATGCTGGAGCGGGCGGCGGACTATCTCGAGCGCGAGTTCGACAGCTTTACGTCGGCGGCGCTGGCGATGCTGGAGCCGGCGATCATCGTGGCGATGGGCGCGGTGGTGGCGGTGATCGTCTTGTCGATCCTGCTGCCGATCCTGCAGCTCGACACATTGGCGGGAGGAATGCGGTGAGGAAGATTGCAGTGCGTCGCCCCGGCGAAGGCCAGGGCCTCG
>JBKBVA010000080.1:0-9755 GCA_046289665.1 Allosphingosinicella sp. | reverse complement strand
CCTGCTCCACGAATATGGCGAGGGCGTGCCGAAGGACGAGGCGAAGGCGAATGCCCTGTACCGCAAGGCCGCCGAACTCGGCGACCCGATCGGCGCATTGTTCCTCGCCCTCAACGCCTATCACGGCATCGGCATGGCCGTTGACGATGCCGAAATGGCGCGCTGGAGCCGCAAGGCCGCCGACGGGGGCGAGCCGCGCGGCATGCACCTGCTCGGCGTCGCCTATGACAGCGGACGCGGCGTCGCCGAGGACGATGCCGAGGCGCTGCGCTGGTTCCGGCGCTGCGCCGCGCTCGGCACCGCCGCCTGCGAGCGCAGCCTCGGCATCATGTATCAGTACGGCCGCGGCGTCGCCGCCGATCAGGCCGTCGCCTACCGGCATTACCGCGCCGCCGCCGACAAGGGCGATGGCGCGGCCCAAGGCGATGTCGGCGATGCCTATCGCTGGGGCCGGGGCGTCGCCAAGGATCCGAAGGAGGCGCTCGCCTGGTACGGCAAGGCGGACCGGAACGGCGACATGCATTCGGTCGCGATGCTCGGCGCCATGTACGAGAACGGCGAAGGCGTGGCCGCCGATCCGGCCAAGGCGGTGGCCTATTACCGCCGCGCCGCGGCGGCCGAGGCGCCGCTCGGCATGTACTATCTCGGCACCGTCTACCGCTCCGGCACCGGCGTGCCGAAGGACGTCGCCACCGCCGTGCTCTGGATCCGCAAGGCCGCGGAAGCGGGCGAGTATGAGGCGATGAACGATCTCGGCTACGCCTACGAATTCGGCGAAGGCGCTCCGCAGGACATGGCGCAGGCCGTCGCCTGGTACCGCCGGGCCGCCGAAGAGGGCGGCGTCGAACTCGCCTTCGCCAACCTCGGGACGATGTACGCGAACGGCCGCGGCGTGGAAC
Source organism: Allosphingosinicella sp. (assembly GCA_046289665.1). Lineage (GTDB taxonomy): Bacteria > Pseudomonadota > Alphaproteobacteria > Sphingomonadales > Sphingomonadaceae > Allosphingosinicella. The sequence continues at coordinate 8,856 of JBKBVA010000080.1, read as the reverse complement.
GCGATCTTGCGGAGGCGGTCCGGCTCTACCGCAAGGGCATGGAAATGGGCTCGGCGCGCGCCGCCTACCTGCTCGGCCTCGCTTATGCCGAGGGCGAAGGCGTCCCGAAGAACGAGAAGGAGGCGCTTCGCCTGATCCGCGACGCGGCGGACAAGGGCGAGCTGGACGCGATCACCGAACTCGGCGTGCTCATGGAGGAGGGGATCGGGACGGCGAAGAACCTCACCAAGGCCAATGCCTTCTACCGCCAGGCCGCGGCGAAGGGGGACGCCCGCGCGATGCGCTTCCTCGGCATCAACTACGCCAACGGGATCGGCGTCGAGGCGGATGCCGCGGAAGCGAAAGCGTGGCTGCGCAAGGCGATCGAGGCGGGCGACGACCAGGCCGGCGACCTGTTGCGCGGCCTCGAAGGCCGCCGGTCAGCCCCGGCCGCGGTAAGCTGAGACGCCCTGGTCCGGGACCCACAGGCCTTCGGGCGGGGCGCCGGACTGCCAGAAGACGTCGATCGGCATGCCGCCGCGCGGATACCAATAGCCGCCGATGCGCAGCCACACCGGCTTCATCTCCTCGAAGAGCCGCTCGGCGATGCCGACGGTGACGTCCTCGTGGAAGCCGCAATGGTTGCGGAAGCTTCCGAGGAACAGCTTCAGCGACTTGGATTCGACGATCGTCTCCCCCGGCGCGTAGTCGAGCACGAGGTGGGCGAAATCGGGCTGGCCGGTGACCGGGCAGAGCGAGGTGAATTCCGGCGCCGCGAAGCGCACCAGATACAGCCGGCCGGGCCGCGGATTGGCGACGTAGTCGAGCCGCGCCTCCTCGGGCGAGGCGGGGAGGGCGCTGGAGCGGCCGAGATGGGTCAGGTCCATGCCCGCCCCTCTACGGTCGGTGCGCCGCGCCCGCAACGCCGAAGCGCGGACTTCCGCCGTTGCGGCGGGGAGGCGTTGTTGTACAGTGCCCGCCAGGGGGGCGTATCCTTGGCCAGTCTCGAGCTTTCCAACATCCGCAAATGCTACGGCGAGACACCCGTTCTCGACGGCGTTTCGCTCGTCATGGGCGAGCGCGAGTTCGTCGCCTTTCTCGGCCCCTCCGGCTCGGGCAAGTCGACCCTGCTCCGGATCATCGCCGGCCTCGAGACGCTCGACGAAGGCGAGGTCCGGCTCGACGGGCAGCGGATCGACGGCCTGCCGCCTGGCGATCGCGGCGTCGCCATGGTCTTCCAGCATTACGCCCTCTACCCGCACATGACGGTGCGCGAGAACATGGCCTTCGGCCTCCGGAACGCGCGCGTGCCGAAGGCGGAGATCGAGGCGCGGGTCGCCGAGGCGGCGCGCGTGCTGGAGATCGAGGCGCAGCTCGACAAGAAGCCGGGGCAGATGTCGGGCGGGCAGCGCCAGCGCGTCGCGATCGGCCGCGCCATCGTCAAGCATCCGAGATTGTTCCTGCTCGACGAGCCCTTGTCGAACCTCGACGCGGCGCTGCGCATGCGCACCCGGCTCGAACTCGCCCAATTGCGCCAGCGGGTCGACGCGGCGGTGATCATGGTCACCCACGACCAGGCCGAGGCGATGACGCTCGCCGACCGCATCGTTGTGATGAACGACCGCCGGATCCAGCAGGTCGGGCCGCCGATGGAGATATACAGCCGCCCCGCCAACACCTTCGTCGCGCGCTTCGTCGGCTCGCCGGCGATGACGCTGGCGCCGGCCGAATTGCTGCCGGGGGAGGGGCCGTTCGCCACCGTCCGCATCGGCGACGGCTCGCGGGTCGAGACGCGGGTGCCGCGATCGGACCTGCCGGCGGCCGGCCCGTTCCAGCTCGGCCTCAGGCCCGAGAGCGTCTCGGTGGTCGCGCCCGGCGCCGGCAGCACCCAGGCGAAGGTGGAGCTGGTCGAGCGGCTCGGCGACCGCACCCTCGTCTACGCCCTGCTCGCCGACGGCCTCGAAGTCACGGCGGTCGACCAGGGCGCCTCGGCGCTGGCGATGGGCGACACGATCGGCCTCGCCATCGACGCCGGCGCCACCCACCTGTTCGGCCCCGACGGCACCGGCCACCACGCCGAGCCAGCCGCCGCATGAGCCGCCGCGCCGAGCGCAGAGACTGGAGCGGCCTGCTCTTCGTCCTGCCTTTCCTCGCCTGCTACCTCGTCATCGTCATCTACCCCTTGCTGAGCGGCATGGCGCTCAGCCTCCAGCGGGTCGACTTGTTCGGCGGCGGCCGCTTCGTCGGCCTCGAAAACTATGCGCGCCTGTTCGCCGACGAGACCTTCCTCAGCGCGATCGTCGCCACCTTCGCGCTCGCCTTGATGATCGTGCCGCTGCTCACCGTCATCGCCCTCGCGCTTGCGCTGGCGCTCAACCGCGCGACGCGCGGCGCGGCGATCTTCCGCGGCGTCTTCTTCTCGTCCTCGGTCCTCTCGGTGACGATCGTCACCCTGATCTGGCGCTTCGTGCTGGCGCCGGACGCGGGGCTGCTCGGCGAGACCGCGCAGGCGCTCGGCGCCGAGCCGATCCCCTTCCTCAGCCACCCCACCTGGTCGCTCTGGGCGCTCGCCATCACCACCATCTGGTGGTCGATCGGCCTGCCGATGATGCTGTTCCTCGCCGGGCTGCAGCAGATACCCGGCGACGTCTACGAGGCCGCGGCGCTCGACCGGGCGAGCCGCTGGACGACGCTCAGGCGCGTCACCCTGCCGGCGCTGCGGCGCACCGTGATCCTAGTCGTGATGCTGCAGACCGCCGCGCAGCTCCAGATTTTCGGCCAGGCCCAGCTGCTCACCGGCGGCGGCCCGGGCGGCGCGACGCGCACGATGGTGCTGTTCATCTTCGAGACCGCCTTCGCCCGCTGGGAGCTGGGCTACGCCGCCGCCGCGGCCGAAATGCTCTTCCTGCTCATCGTCATGATCACGCTCACCCAATATGTCACCACGATGCGCGGCACGGAGGGCGAGAATGGACGCTGAGCCGCGCGGCGCGCGCTGGTCGCTGCCGACCCTGATCGCGATCCTGCTGGCCGCCGCGGTGATGCTCGCGCCCTTGCTCTGGACCCTGCTGCTGTCGCTGAAGGCGAACAGCGCCCTCGTCGGCAATAGCGGCGCGGCCCTCTCCCCGCCCTATACGCTCGAAAACTACCGGGCGATCCTGCAGGGCAACCAGGTGTTCCGCTGGCTGGTCAACAGCATCATCGTCTCCGGCGGGACGACCTTGGGCGTGCTGGCCCTGTGCAGCCTCGCCGGCTTCGGCTTCGCCCGGCTCGATTTCCCGTTCCGCCGCACGCTGTTCGTCTTCGTCCTGCTCGGCCTCGCCATTCCCGAGCAGGCCATCATCCTGCCCCAGCACCGGCTGTTCGCCGCCTTCGGCCTGCACAATTCCTATCCCGGGCTGATCCTGCCGGGCCTCGCCGGGCCCTTCGGCGTGTTCTTCATGACCCAATATATGCGCGCCATCCCGCGCGAGCTCGACGAGGCGGCGATGCTCGACGGCGCCTCGCGCTTCACTTTGTTCTGGAAGGTGCTGCTGCCGCTCACCCTGCCGGCGCAGGCGACGCTCGGCGTGTTCACCTTCCTCGCCTCCTGGAACAGCTATTGGTGGCCGCTCATCTCGGCGACGCGCAGCGACATGTACACGCTCACCGTCGGCCTCGCCGCCGCGCAGATGAATTATGCACAGACCAGTGGACTCGGCTTCCTGATGGCGCAGGCGGTGTTCGCGTCGATCCCGATCTTCATCGTCTACGTCCTGTTCCAGAAGCAGATCGTCCGGGCGATGGCGGGGACGGCGGTCAGGTGAGGCGCCTCGTCCTCATCGCCGCGCTCCTGCTCGCCGGCTGCGGAGATGCCGGCGGCGACGGCAAGACCGAAATCTACCTGCAGCGCTTCTTCGGCGAGTGCACCGCCGAATTCGGCAGCGCCACCGACGTCTCGAAGGTCGAAGGCGAATGCGGGATCGTCACGACGATGATCAACAAGTTCAATACCGAGAATCCCGACGTGCGCCTCGGCAGCAACGTCGTCGCCTGGCCCGGCTACCCGCAGCTTTCGGCGCAGATGGCGGCCGGCGACCCGCCCGATCTCGTCACCATGCACACCGGCGTAATCGCCGATTATGCCGCCGAGGGCCTGCTCGAGCCGGTCGAGCCCTATCTCGCCGAGGCGAAGCTCTCTCCCGCGGCGCTGACCGAGGCGAGCCGTAGCGCGGTGACCATCGACGGCCGGCTCTACGGCCTGCCGTTCGACACCCATGGCGGCCTGTTCCACATCAACACCGGTCTGTTCGCGAAGGCCGGGCTGATGAAGGACGGAAAGCCGGTGCTGCCGACCTCGCCGGAGGAGATGCTCGCCCATGCGCGCCGGTTCACCGCGCGCACGGGCAAGCCCTATCTGATCCAGAGCCTGGTCGGCGACAACGCCTATGCGGCGCGCAACATCTACACCTATTTGCTGGCGCAGGACGCGGTGCTGTTCCCGACGCCCAGGACGATCCGCCTGCAGACGCCGGAGGCGGAGCGGATCGTCAATTTCTTCCGCCGGATCACCGCGTCCGGCACCAGCACCCGCAACCAGGACACGCCCGCCGCCATCGCCAGCTTCCTTTCGGGCGAGGGCGGAATCTATCCGACCGGCACCTGGATGATCGGCCAGTTCGAGGCGGAGGCGAACACGCCCGGGCGGCCGCTCTACCGAAGCTACACGGTGGTTCCCTATCCGCGGCTGTGGGGACGGGACGTGAGCTATGTCAGCGGCCATGCCTGGGTGGTGCCGAAGCGCGACCGCACGCCCGAGCAGCGCCGCGCCATCGCCCGCTTCTTCCGCTTCGTCGCCGACCATAATTTCGACTGGGCCCGCACCGGCCATCTGCCGGCCTTCCAGGCGGTGGTCGAAAGCCCCGCCTTCCGCGCGCTGCCGCACCGCGCCAACATCGCGCCGGTCGCCGACACCGGCCGGCCGCTTCCCGCCGGGGTGCAGCGCCAGAATGCGATCGAGGGGCTGGTGGGCGAGGAAGTCGCCGCCGCGATCAACGGCCAGAAGCCGACCCGCCAGGCGCTCGCCGACGCCGAGCGGCGGGTCAACCAGCTGCTCGCCCAGCTCGACTGACCCCCACGCCCGCCCGGCCGGACGAGGCGAATTTCCCCACCTTCTGGTCACTTGTCACCGCCGGTGGGGAGGCTCATAGTCGTGGGGCCCGGCGCGGCGGAAGTGTCGCACGCCGCAGGGCTTTGGGGGAGGCTGGAATGCGTCTGAAATCGATCGTTCTCTGCTCGTCTTCGCTGGCCGTCCTCGCGCTCGGCGCGGCGCCCGCCGCGGCCCAGGTCGATCCCGCCACGCCGCCCGATCCGACGATTGAGGCGCAGGAATCCCCCGCCGATCCCGAAGCCGGCGCGCCCCAGACCGACGATGCGGTCAGCGCCGCCGACGGCAGCGACCAGGCGGGCGAGGACGACACGATCGTCGTCACCGGCCTGCGCCGCAGCCTTCAGTCCGCCCAGAACATCAAGCGCAATTCCGAGCAGCAGGTCGATGCGATCGTCGCCGAGGACATCGGCAAGCTCCCCGACATCGCCGTCTCCGAAACCGCTGCCCGCATCCCGGGCATCCAGGTCACCCGCCGCGGCGGCGAGGCGGACACGGTGCTGGTGCGCGGCCTTCCCGATTTCACCACCACCTATAACGGCCGCGAGATCTTCACCGCCGAGACGCGCGTCGTCGCGCTGCAGGATTTCCCCGCCGCCAACATCGCCGCGCTCGAAGTGTTCAAGACGACGACCGCCAACCTCGTCGAGGCGGGCCTCGCCGGCCTCGTCAACGTGCGGTCGCGCCGCCCGTTCGACTTCAGCGGGTTCGAGCTCGCCGGCTCGGCTTGGGCGCTCTACCCCCGCCAGTCCGGCAAGATCACGCCCAATGCGAACCTGCTCATCAGCAACCGGTGGGGGACGGGCGGCGGCGATTTCGGCGCGCTGATCAACTTCTCCTATACCGAGCTCCAGTATCTCGATTCCGAACCGTCCAATACCGACTTCATCGCCGGCGGCCCGAACGGCAGCCGCTTCCCCGACATCCAGCGGCTCTTCTACCGCAGCGGCAACCGCGTGCGGCCCTCGATCAACGGCGCGCTCCAGTGGCGCCCGTCGCCCAACGTGGAGCTTTATGCCGAGGGGCTGTGGCAGGGCTTCCGCAACAGGGTCTCGGACCGGCTGATGAGCGTGCCCTTGTGGGGCGGCGCGCAATATACCGACCTTCAGTTCCGCCCCGGCACCGACCTGCTGGAGAGCGGACGGGTGGTGAACCCGTTCCGGCCCGACGGCTTTCAGGGCGCCACCTACAACAAGACCGACACCTTCCAGTTCGCCGTGGGCGGCAGCTACGATGCCGGCCCGCTGCGGCTGTCGGGCGACATCGCCCGCACCGACAGCAAGTTCACCGGATCGACCGCCAGCGTCGACTACCGCCTCGCCTCGCCTCAGACCGTGATCTTCGACAACGGCCTCCCGAACGGCGAGGGCAACGGGCCTGAGTTCCGCTTCGAGAATTTCGACGTCGACAATCCGGCCAACTACATCTTCCAAGGCTTCTACGAGGAAGCGCAGGTGTCGCAGGGCGACGACTGGCAGGCCCGCCTCGACGCGGAATATGAGCCCGGCTTCGAATTCCTGCCGAGCATCCAGGCCGGCCTGCGCTACACCGATCGCGACGCGCACCGCGAATTCGGCAACCGCTTCGCCCAGTTCGACAATCAGGCGATCCCGATCACGGCGGTGCCCGTCGATTACGCGCTGTTCCGCCCGGGCTTCCGCGGCACCGACATCCAGAACGGCTTCAGGACCTTCCTCACCCCCACCTATCGCAGCGTGCGCGAGAACCTCGTCCCGTTGCGGAACTTCGTGGCCGGCCTTCCGCCGGGCAATTCCGGCTTCGGCGGGCCGTTCACCCCCGATCCGGTCGCGCCCAATCCGGACTCGGTCTACGACGCGAGCGAGAAGAGCAAGGCCGCCTACGTCCAGGCCAATTACCGGATCGGGGAGGTCGTGGAGGGCGTCGTCGGCCTTCGCGCGGTGCGCACCGACACGACCGTTCGCGGGACCTCGATCGTCGAGGGCGTGCCGACGCCGGTCAATGTCGGCAACGAATATACCGACTGGCTGCCCAATGCGAGCGCACGCATCCACATCTCGCCCGAGATCCAGCTGCGCCTCTCCGCGACGCAGACCCGGACGCGGCCGACCTTCCAGCAGCTCAACCCGTCGTCGAGCGTCGGCGCGCCGATCGGCAATTGCACGCCCGGCGGCGATCCGTTCGCCTGCGCCCGCGTCGGCGGCGGCGGCAACCCGTTCCTGAGGCCGTTCACCTCCAACAATTACGACGCCAGCCTCGAATATTATTTCGCCCGCGCCGGCTTCGCCTCGGTGGCCGTGTTCCGGCGCGATCTCGACGGCTTCATCCAGAACCAGGAGATACGCTACGTCGATCCCGCGCTCGGGCCGCTGATCATCAACGGCCCGGTCAACACCGGCAGCGGCCGGATCGACGGCGCCGAAGCGCAATTGTCGACCTTCTTCGACTGGGATTTCCTGCCCAACTGGGCGCGCGGCTTCGGCGTCCAGGCGAACGTCACCTATCTCGATACCGAGGTGGAGGATCCCGATCCCGTGATCGGCGACCGGCGCATCTATGGCGTCGCGAAGTGGACCTACAATCTGGTCGGCATGTACGAGCGCGGCGGCCTTTCGGCGCGGCTCTCCTACAACAAGCGCGGATCGGCGCTCGAGACCGTCCAGAATCGCGGCAACGACCTCTATATCGAAACCTCGCATCCCGCGGGGCGGCTCGATCTGTCGACCAGCTATACGGTGAGCGATGCCTTCACCGTCTTCTTCGACGCGACCAACATCCTCGGCAATCCGTTCCGGCAGGATCTGAGCTCGGCGCGCGACGGGGCGCCGCGTTCGGAATATACCCGCTTCTTCCGGTTCGAAGAGACGATCTACTCGACCGGCATCCGCTTCCGCTTCTAGGCGGCGCGCGGAGTCGATGCGGGCGGGGGAGGGCGACCTCCTCCGCCCGGATCTCTTGGAGGCGCTGCGGGGCGAGATGGCGGAAAGGGACAGGCAAAGGGTCGTGATCCTCGGCGGCGGCACCGCCGGCTGGATGACGGCCGCCGCCCTCGTCCGGCACCTCCCGCACGCCTGCTCGGTCGAACTGGTCGAATCCGAAGAGATCGGCATCGTCGGGGTCGGGGAGGCGACGCTGCCGCACCTCAAGGCGTTCGTCGAAGGCCTCGGCCTCGACGAAGCGGCGTTCATGAAGGCCACCCACGCCACCTTCAAGCTCGGCATCGACTTTCGCGATTTCGGGAGGATCGGCGACTCCTACCTGCACCCGTTCGGCAGCTTCGGAACGCCGCTCAACGGCGTCCACTTCCACCATTATTGGCGCCGCATGCTGGCCGAGGGGCGGCAGGACGATCTCTTCGCTTACTCGATCGCCAACGTCATGGCGGCCCGCAACCGCTTCGCTCCGCCGACCGCGGACGCCGATTCGATGCTGTCCACCTACAGCTACGCCTACCAATTCGATTCGACCCTGTTCGGGCCGTATCTGCGCACCTGGGCGACGCGGCACGGTGCCGTGCGCACCGAGGGGCGGGTGGTCGACGTCGAGCGGGACGCGGCGAGCGGTGACGTCGCCGCGCTTGTCCTCGCGGACGGGCGCCGCATCGAAGGCGACATCTTCGTCGATTGCTCCGGCTTCGCCGCGCTCCTCATCGGCCGCGCGCTCGACGAGGAATGGGAGGATTGGTCGCACTGGCTCCCCTGCGACCGCGCGGTCGCCTTGCCCTGCGCCTCGCCGCCCGGGCCGATCGAGCC
>JBKBVA010000007.1:6614-24558 GCA_046289665.1 Allosphingosinicella sp. | reverse complement strand
ATAGCCGGCGCGCTCCAGCGCCGCCTTCACCTCGCCCTGGAAGGCGGCGATGGCCGGCGCCCGCGCTTCGCCGGCGACGTCGGCCGGGTTCACCGCGGGGATGATCGTATCGCCGATGCGGACCTGGGCCACCGTCCCGCGGCCGGCGAAATCGTTGTCGTAGGGGATGCCGGCCTTGGCGAGCCAGGATTTGGCGATGTCGCACGAGCGCGCGTCGAAGCGGTTGCGTCCGATCGGGTCGAACTGGAGCGAGCAGTCTTCGGGGTCGGCGACGACGGCGACCGGCGCCCGCTCCCGCGCCTCGTGGAGCGCCGGATTGGCCGCAGCGGAAAGCGCTTCGAACAGCGGGAAATAGGTCAGCGCCGCCAGCAGGCAGCCGGTGAGAATGATCGGCTTGCGCCCCACTTTGTCGGACAGCCAGCCGAAGAAGATGAAGAAGGGAGTCGCGGCGGCGAGCGCTATGGCGATCAATATGTTGGCCGTCGCCCCGTCCACCTTCAGCATCTTCTCGAGGAAGAAGAGGGCGTAGAACTGCCCGGTATACCAGACCACCGCCTGGCCGGCGACCGCGCCGAACAAGGCGATCAGCACCAGCCGCAGGTTGACCCAGCGCCCGAACGCCTCCTTGAGCGGCGCCTTGGACGTCGTGCCTTCCGCCTTCATCCGCTGGAAGACCGGGCTCTCGGCGAGCTGCATGCGGATCCACATCGACACGGCCAGCAGCAGGATCGAGATCAGGAAGGGGATGCGCCAGCCCCAGTCGGCGAACGCCTCCTCGCCGATCGCCGAGCGGATGCCGATGACGACGAGCAGCGCCGCGAACAGCCCGAGAGTCGCCGTCGTCTGGATGAAGCTTGTATAGAGGCCGCGCTTGCGGTTGGGCGCATGCTCGGCGACATAGGTCGCCGCCCCGCCATATTCGCCGCCCAGCGCCAGCCCCTGGAGCAGGCGCAGCAGGACGAGGATGACGGGCGCCGCGACGCCGATCGAGGCGTAGCTCGGCAGCAGGCCGACGAGAAAGGTCGACAGGCCCATGATGCCCATCGTCACGAGGAAGGTGTTCTTGCGCCCGACGAGGTCGCCGATCCGGCCGAAGAAGATCGCCCCGAACGGCCGCACCGCAAAGCCGGCGGCGAAGGCGGCGAGGGCGAAGATGAAGCCGGTCGTCTCGTTGACGCCGGAGAAGAACTGGGCCGAGATGATCGTCGCCAGCAGCCCGTACAGGTAGAAATCGTACCATTCGAACACGGTGCCGAGCGAGGAGGCGATGATGACGCGCCTCTCGCTCTGCGTCGCCTCGTGGTGCTTGGGGAGGCCGTCCTCGCTCGCCGCTTCGCTCACCTCGTCGCTCTCCCTGTCGCGTACCCGCGCCTTTTGTGTCGGCACCGGCCGGGCCGCGCAAGTCTCTATGTGAGCGCTAACACGAGCATGTTCGCAGGGAGGATGCCTCTCACCGCCGTGCCAGCTCCGCGGCCAGAGCGAGGTCGCTGCGCCGCTGGCGCGCGATCGACCAGATCAGGAAGGCGTTGAAGAAGGTGACCTCGAGCAGGAAGTACCAGAGGGAGGTGCCCGTCGCCATGCTGAGGCCGAGCAGCACGGTGCGCGGATTGGCGCCCATCCAGCGGTGGATCGCCACCGTGTCCCGCCCCGCCTCGCGGCAGAGCGTGCGGGCGCGCGCCTCGCTCGCCGGGTCGCCCGAGAGCCGCGCCACCGCGGCGTCGATCTCGGCGGAGACCGCGCCCGCCGTCCCGGCCAGCGCGACGTAGAGGCGGCCCACCGGCGCGAACAGCCGCGCGAACAGCCCCTGGTCGGGAACCGCCTCGCTCCCGCCGGCAAGGCTCTGCTTCAGCCACGGCACGCCGGCGACCCGCCACAGATAGATGCGCCGCTGGCTCTCGGCATGGTTGGCCTGGGCGATGCGCGAAAGGCCGGCGAACAGGACCAGCGGATAGGCCCACAGGCCGATCGTCTCCGCCAGCATCACCGCCAGCAAGGTGTAGAGGAACATGTGGCTGGCATAATCGCACACGCCGTCGACCAGCTCGCCGATCGGCGAGGCGCGGCCGGTGAGGCGGGCGAGCATGCCGTCCGCCCCGTCCACGACGTGCCACAAGGCGTGGGCGGCGAAGCCGAGCAGCGCCGAGGCCGGCCAGCTCAGCTGGGTGTAGAATATTCCCGCCAGCGCGACGAGCAGCCCGCCGGCCACCGACACCATGTTCGGCGTCACCGGCGTCGGCACCAGCGCGCGCGCCAAGAGCCGCGCCAGCGGATGGTAGATCCGCCGGTTCAGCCAATCGTCCATTTCCGCGGGGCGGACCGTCCCGGGCGGCGGCGCCGCCGGGTCCCGATCCGCGGCCGGATGCCGTGCCGCCACGTGTCTTTCCCTCTTATGCGGCGCGCACTCTGGTTCTAATGGAGCGGGAAGAAAAGGCGAAATCGCCTCGCCACGCACAGGATCGCCCGCCGCCTATGAAATGCCTGATCATCGCCGCAGGCCAGGGGACGCGGCTGCGCTCCCGCGCGCCGTCCAAGCCGCTCGCCGAAATCGCCGGCGCGCCGCTCATCGAGCATATCGTGCGGCTCGCAGGCGCGGGCGGGGCGACCGAATTCCTCGTCGTCACCGGCTACGCGCCCGATCCGCTCGAAAAGCATCTCGGCGCCCTCTCGGCGCGGCTCGGCACCGGCATCGAATTGGTGCGCAATCCGGAATGGGAGCGGCCGAACGGCGTCTCCGTCCTCGCCGCCGCCGAACGGCTCGAGGGCGCGTTCATCCTCCTGATGTCGGACCATCTGTTCGATCCGGAGATCCTGCGCGCGCTGATCGCGGGGCGCGATCCGGCGGCGAAGCTGACGCTCGCCGCCGACTACCGGCTCGACAACCCGCTCACCGACATGGACGACGCGACCAAGATCGAGGTGGCGCCGGACGGGCGGATCGTCCGGCTCGGCAAGACGATCGAGACCTACAATGCGATCGACACCGGCATCTTCCTCGCCGGCCCGTCGCTGATCGAGGCGCTGCGCGCCAGCATCGAGGCCGGCGGCAGCGGCTCGCTCTCGGAAGGCGTGCAGCGCCTCGCCGACCAGGGCAAGGCGAGGGCGTTCGACATCGGCGCGCGCTGGTGGATCGACGTCGACGACGAAGCCGCCTTCCGCCGCGCCGAGCAGAGCCTGCCGGAGGAGTTGCGGCTGTAACCACTTACCCTCTCCCCGGCGGGGAGAGGGCAGGGTGAGGGGGGGGCTGACTCGGAAGAGCACCCTCGGATTCCGAGCCAGCCAACGGTGCCGCACTAATCCTCGAACGGCTCGACGATCGTCCGCTTGCCGGCCAGGAACGCGTCCGCGGTCAGGCGCAGCGGCTCCACATCGACATGGCTCTCGCCTTTTTCGATGAGGTCGCCGAAGCGCCGGTAGATGTCGGGATATTCCCCGATGCCGGGGCCCTCCACCTCCGCGCCGCCCCGGAACAGCCGCGCGCCGCCATCGCGCAGTTCGATCTCCTCGCCGTCGGCGGTGCGGATCGCGATCGTCCAGGCCTCGCCGCCGCTGTGGCGCCAGTCGAAGGCGGCGGTGAGCGGACCCTCGGCGGCCGGGCTGGCGAATTCCAGCGCCGCCGCGATCGGCGTGTCGCGGTTCTGCGGGAAGAACAGCTCGGCCGCGCGGACGATCAGCGGACCGGGAAAGATGCGGCTGGCGATGGCGAGGGCGTTGATGCCGGGATCGAACACGCCGAAGCCGCCCGGCGCCCAGATCCACTGCTGGCCCGGATGCCATGTGCGCACGTCCTCGCGCCAGACGATTTCCATCCGCGCGATCGTGCGCTTTTCGAGGATCCGCGCCGCCTTCGACACGGCGGCATTGTGCTGGCTGTGCCAGGTCGTGAACAGGCTCACGCCCGCCTCCCGCGCCAGCCGCGCCAGCGCCTCGACCTCGCCGAGGGTCACGCCCGGCGGCTTTTCGAGCAGGGTGTGCAGCCCCGCCGCGATGCAGTCGCGGGCGATGGCGTAGCGGGCGGAGGGCGGCGTGCAGATCGCCACCGCGTCGATCCCGCCCGCTTCGATCATCGCCTCGTGGCCGGTGAAGCAGGCGACGCCCTCCCGGCCGTTGCCGCCGCGGCTCACCGTTGCGGCGAGCGCGAATCGCGGCTCGCCTTCGATCGAGGGGACGTGCTGGTCCTGGGCGATCTTGCCGTAGCCGACGATGCCGATCCGGCAGCTCATGCCCGCAGCCCCGCGACATAGGCGCGCGCCTTCCGCGCCGTCTCCTCGGGGGACTGGCCGGGCCTGTAGACTCCCGAGCCGAGGCCGAAGCCGTCCGCCCCCGCCTCCAGCCAGGGGCGCATCGTGTCGGGCCTGACGCCGCCGACGACGAGCAGCGGCACGTCGCGCGGGATCACCGCCCGCTGCGCCCTGACGAGGGCGGGGGTGGCCGCCTCGGCCGGGAACAGCTTCAGGCCCGAGGCTCCGGCGCGGAGCGCGTCGAAGGCTTCGGACGGCGTAAAATAGCCGGGCGCCGAGACCATCCCGGCTGCCGCCGCCGCCTCGATGACCGGCGCGTGGGTGTTGGGCGACACGATGATCCGGCCGCCGGCGTCGCGCACCCGCGCCACGTCCTCCGCCTCGAGCACCGTCCCCGCGCCGATCAGCGCGCGCTCGCCGAGGCTCTTCGCCAGCGCCGCGATGCTCTTCAGCGGGTCGGGCGAGTTGAGCGGCACCTCGACGATCCGGATCCCCGCCTCGACGATCGCCGCGCCGATCTCCGCCGCCTCGCCGGGCGTGACGCCGCGGATGATCGCCACCAGCCGGCATTCGGCCAGCCGCCGCTTCAGCGCTTCGCGTCCCGTCACTGCACCAGCTCCGCCAGATGTTTGATGCCCGCCAGGAAGGCCGCTTCCCCGTCCACCTCGCGCACCTCCCGCCCCGCCAGCCGCAGCGCGGCCGCGTAGAGGCCGGTCAGCTCGGGCCGCCCCATCGCCACCACCTCGCCCTCGCCCGCGAAGGGCAGGCCGGTGCCGAGATCGCTGCCGATCAGCAGGCCGCTGACATAGGAGGCGGCATCCTCCGGCGCCGCCTTGCCGAGCAGCACCCGCGCCCGCACCGAGAAGAGCTCGGCGGTGAGGTCGTCCTTTTCGAGTCCGTGCCGCACCCCCGCCTCGAACGCCGCATCCGCCTCGGCCAGCGCGGCGAGCAGGTCGGCGAGGATCGAGTGCTCGCGCAGCAGGTTGAACAGCTCGCCGGTCATCACGGTGCGAAAGCCGGCGATCCGCCCGTCCTCGATCCGCACCCATTTGTTGTGCGTGCCGGGATGGCAGACGATCGCCTCCGCGCCGATCATCCCCTCGCCATAGGCGCCGAGCAGTTGCACTTCCTCGCCGCGCATCACGTCGGCCGCCTCGCCGGGCGAGAAGCAGACGCCGGGGACGATCGCCACCCGCTCCGGCTCCACCCACTTCAGGTGCGCGGCGAGCTCGGGCAGGCCGGCGGGGCAGGGGACGTAGGCCGCCTCCGCCCAGCCGCGGTTGGAGCCGACCATGCCGGCCATCAGCATCGGCAGCGCGCCGAGCCGGGCGCGGATCTCGTCCACCGCGTCCGGAAAGCCGCCTTTGGGGACCGAGAGCACGCCGCGCTCGTCCTCCATCTCCGCCTCCGGCGCGCCGCCGCCGGGGCCGAAGCGCCAGGCGCGCCGGTTCGTGGTCCCCCAGTCGACTGCGATATAGCCTTCCGCCCAGCGCATCTTCGTCCCTCTCGTGCCGGTCCCTCAACGCGCCAGCGGCGTGCGGGTCCCGCCGCCGCTCAGAAGCCGACGCCCTTGGTGCGGGTGCGGATGCGGGCGAGCCTGTCGTTCGAGGCGAGGAACAGCGTCCGCCCGTCCTCGCCGAACGCGGCATTGGCGATGGCGGTGCCGCTGTCGATCCGCCCCAGCCGCGTCCCGTCCGGCGCGAAGACGTGAACGCCGCCCGGCCCGGTCGCGAACAGATTGCCCGCCTGGTCCACCGCCATGCCGTCGGGGAGGCCGGGCATGTCCTTGCCGACCAGCGGCGTCATGTCGGCGAACAGCCGCTCGTTCGACAGGCTGCCGTCGGCGCCGAGGTCGAAGGCGACGATCACCGCCCGCTCCGGATCGGAATTGGCGACGTAGAGCGTCCTCTCGTCGGGCGAGAGGATGATGCCGTTGGGAAAGGTGAAGCCGGCGTGGAGCAGGGTGACCGTGCCGTCGGGGTCGAGCCGGTAGACGCCGTTGTGCGGCAGCTCCTTCAGCGGAGACTCGTTCAGCCCCTCGAGGCCGTAGGGCGGGTCGGTGAAGTAGATCGCGCCCGATTTCGCCAGCACGAGGTCGTTGGGCGAGTTGAAGGTCTTGCCCTGGTATTGGCGGGCGAGGAAGGTCCGCTCCTTCGTGGCGAGGTCGATCCGCACCACCGCCCGGTTGCCGTGGTCGGCGACGAGGATGGTGTTGCCGGGGCCGCGGATCAGGCCGTTCGATCCGCCCTCGCGGAACGCCTCCGGGTTCGGGCCGGAATAGCCCGAGGGCTCGAGGAACAGCGTGACGCCGTCCCGCTCCGACCAGCGGTACATGCGGTTGGCCGGTACGTCGCTGAACAGCAGGTAGTCGCCGTTCTCGATCCACACCGGCCCCTCGCTCCAGCGATAGCCTTCGCCGAGCTTTTCGATGACGGCATCGGGCGCGACGAGCGCGTCGAGCGCGGCGCCTTCGCGATGGACGGTGCCGATAAGGGCATATGCGGGGGCAGGGGGGTGTGCGCTCATGCAGCCTCCGGGCAGCGTCGCCAGAGCGAGGAGCAGGGCCAGCCGTTTCATCCTCATCCTCCTCGTGTCGGCGCTTCGATGGGCGAAGCCGCGCGTGAGATCAAGCCGCGGCGCGGCACGGCGGGCCGTTGCAACTTTCCCGGCGCCTGCTCTTTCTCTAGGGCGGGCAGAGGCGCCAATCGACGGAGAGCTCCCATCGCAAACTTCATGTTCGCCACCGGGATCGAAAACAGCATCCCGACCATCGATGGCGGCCGCACCCGCGTCGACCAGATGGAATCGTGCGGCCACTACCGCCACTGGCGCACCGACTTCGATCTCGTCGAGGAGATCGGGCTGCGCTACCTGCGCTACGGCCCGCCGCTCCACCGCACCTATCTCGGCCCCGGCCGCTACGACTGGGAATTCGCCGACCTGACGATGAACGATCTGAAGCGGCGCAACATCACGCCGATCGTCGACCTGTGCCATTTCGGCGTGCCGGACTGGATCGGCAATTTCCAGAACCCCGATTTCCCGCAGCTCTTCTGCCGCTACGCCGCCGCCTTCGCCGAGCGCTATCCCTGGGTGCAGCTCTACACGCCGGTGAACGAGATGTTCATCTGCGCGGTCTTCTCCGCGAAATACGGCTGGTGGAACGAGCAGCTCACCACCGACACGGGCTTCGTCACGGCGCTGAAGCACATCGTCAAGGCCAACGTCATGGCCATGATCGAGATACTGAAATGGCGGCCGGACGCGATCTTCATCCAGTCCGAAAGCTCGGAATATTTCCACGCCGACAGCCCGGCGGCGATTCACCCGGCGGAGATCCGCAACCGCTGGCGCTTCCTGTCGCTCGACCTCAATTACGGCAATCGCGTCAACAGCGACATGTACGAATATCTGCTCGATAACGGCATGAGCCGGGACGAGTATAACTGGTTCCTGAAGCACCGCCTCAAGCACCACTGCATCCTCGGCAACGACTATTATCTCACCAACGAGCACCGGGTGTTCGCCGACGGCCATACCGAGGCGTCGGGCGAGGTGTTCGGCTATACGGAGATTACGCGCCAATATTATGAACGCTACGGCCTGCCGATCATGCACACCGAAACCAACATGCGCGAGGGGCCGAACGGCGACGAGGCGGTGCGCTGGCTGTGGAAGGAATGGGCCAACGTTCTGCGCATCCGCAACGTCGGCATCCCCACCGTCGGCTTCACCTGGTATTCGCTGACCGACCAGACCGACTGGGACACGGCGCTCCGGGAGAAGAACGGCCGCGTCCACCCGGTCGGCCTCTACGATCTCGACCGCAACATCCGCCCGGTCGGGCGCGCCTACAAGAAGCTGATCCAGGACTGGGGGGACGTGCTGCCCGCCTCGAGCCTCTGCCTCGTCGTGCCGGTCGTGCCCCCGGCCCATGCCGGCAACCGGACCGACGTCGAGCAGCAGGCCGAGGCGCGTAGGCGCTGGCCCTTCCATGAAAGCGACGAAGCCCCCGCCGAGGATGTCGATTGATGAAGATCGGACGCATCGAAACCTTCTACGTGCCGCCGCGCTGGCTGTTCGTCCGCGTCGAGAGTGAGGACGGCGCCGTCGGCTGGGGCGAGGCGAGCCTCGAAGGCTGGGCGGAAGCGGTGGACGGCGCGTTCGAGGCGCTGCGCGACCGCTTCATCGGCCACGACCCCTTCGCCATCGAGGACATGTGGCAGGTCGCCTATCGCGGCGGCTTCTACCGCGGCGGCCCGGTGCTGATGTCGGCTCTGTCGGGGCTCGACCAGGCGCTGTGGGACCTGAAGGGCAAGGCTCTGGGCGTGCCTGCCTGGCAGATGCTCGGCGGCAAGGTGCGCGAGAAGATCCGCGCCTATGCCTGGATCGGCGGCGACCGGCCCGGCGAGATCGGCGAGGCGGCGGCGGCGCGCAAGGGCCAGGGCTTTTCCGCGGTCAAGATGAACGCGACCCCCGAGCTCGACTGGATCGGCACGCCGCGCCTGTTCGACGAGGTCGTGGCCCGCGTCGAGGCGGCGCAGGGGGAGGGGATGGACGTCGGGCTCGATTTCCACGGCCGCGTCCACCGTCCGATGGCCAAGCAGCTCGCCAAGGTGCTGGAACCGCTCGGCCTGCTCTTCATCGAAGAGCCGCTCCTTTCGGAGAATCACGAAGGCCTGGCCCAGCTCGCCCAGCTCGTCTCGACCCCGATCGCGCTCGGCGAGCGGCTCTATTCGCGCTGGGACTTCAAGCCCTTCTTCGAAAGCCGCAGCGTCGACATCATCCAGCCGGACCTGAGCCACGCCGGGGGCCTCAGCGAATGCCGCCGCATCGCCGCCATGGCCGAAGCCTATGACGTCGCCGTCGCGCCGCACTGCCCGCTGGGGCCGCTGGCGCTCGCCGCCTGCCTGCAGCTCGCCGCCACCGCGCCGAACGTCGCGCTGCAGGAGATGTCGCTCGGCATCCACTACAATGTCGGGGCGGATCTGCTCAGCTATTGCGCCGACAAGGAGGCGCTGACGCCCGTCGACGGCTATCTCGCCATTCCGGAAGGCCCGGGCCTCGGCATCGACATCGACGAGGCGGTGGTGCGGGAGGCCCACAAGGAGCGGCACCGCTGGCGCAACCCGGTGTGGCGTCTCGGGGACGGCAGCTTCGCCGAATGGTGAAGGCGCGGCACGCGCCGCGAGAGAGATGCCGCGCCGCCTCTCCCCCCGGACAGGCGGCGCCGGCTAGACGTGCGTCAGGCGACGATCCGCAGCTGGCGGCCGCCGCGCGGCGTGACCGGGCAGAAGCCCAGCTCGTCCTGCAGCCGCGAAAGCTCGCGCTCGCGCGATTCGCGGTAGGCGTCGGCGTAGCGCGCGTCGCATTCCGCTTCCTCGGTCGTCTGCGGGCGCAGGAAGCTCACGCACAGGTGGCGGCCGAACACGTCGTCGCCGCGCATGCGGACTTCGGCCTGCGCCGCGTCCGGAAGGCTGTCGCGCACCTCGACGAGCCGCTCGATCAGCGCGTCGAGCGAGCCGCAATCCTTGATCTCGATGAAGTCCTTAACCTGCCTACTCATGTCACTCACCCTCCCCGGTGCCCCGGAGCCATACCGCGACGTGGAATCGCGCCGCAAGAACTAATCTCCATTTACCCACAAGAGAGTTTCCGCCCCGTGAATGTCGCTGTATCCCCCCGTTCAGCATGACCGGACCGTCCACCCTCGCTTTGTCCGCCGGCCGTCTCTCGCTGGTGCTTGCGCCTTCGATGGGCGGCAGCATCGCCCGGTTCGACCATGAGAGCGGGGACGGGCGGTGCACGCCGGTGCTGCGCGGGACGCAAGGCACGCCCGACGACATCCTCGCTTACGCCAATTTCCCGCTCGTCCCGTTCGTGAACCGCATCCGCGACGGCCGTTTCGTTTTTCGAGGGCGCGAGGTGCGGCTGGCGCCCAATCTGCCGGGCGATCCGAGCCCGCTCCACGGCCAGGGGTGGCTGGCGCCGTGGCGGGTCGAGCGCTGCTCGGCGGCGGAGGCGGAGCTGGCCTTCGACCATGAGCCGGGCGAATGGCCCTGGGCCTATGCGGCGCGGCAGGTCTTCGCGCTCGACGAAGGCGGCCTCACCCTCACCATATCCTGCACCAACACCTCCGATACGCCGATGCCGTGCGGGCTCGGCTGCCATCCCTATTTCCCCTGCACCGAAGAGACGGTGCTCGACACCGGCGTCGAGTGCGTCTGGACGATCGACGAGAAGGTGCTGCCGGTCGAGAAGGTCCCCGCCGAGGGCCGCTTCGACCTGCGCGCCCGCAAGGTCTGCCGGCAGGATCTCGACCACGGCTTTTCCGGCTGGAGCGGCCGGGCGCGGATCGAGGATCCGTCCCTGCCCTTCGCCATCGAGATGTCCTCCGGCGACGCCCGCTTCTTCCAGCTCTATTCGCCGACGGCGCATCCCATCTTCGTGGCCGAGCCGGTCACCCACGCCAATGCCGCGCTGAACGCGCCGGAGGAGCAATGGGACGAACTGGGCCTGCGCGTCCTCGCCCCGGGCGAGAGCATGGCCCTCACCATGCGGATCGACGTCCTGCCCCGCTGACGCTCAGTAATCGGGCTGCAGCAGGCCTTCGATGACGTGGTGCTGGATGACGTTCTCCAGCCTCTCGGTGACGCGGTAGGTGAGGTGGTCCCGCACCCGCGCCGGCTGCGCCTCGAGCCAGCCCCGCGTCACCTGCAGATCGTGGTGGAGCGCGTTGGTCGCGTCCGGCGCGTCGGCGGCGACGACGAGCACCGGCCGCGCCTGGTCGGAGCGGTTGGCGGTGCCGCGGTGGATGGTGAGCGCCGAGCGGGCCGAGATGTCGCCCATCTGCGGCAGCTTCGCCGCCGCGCGCGAGACGTAGCGCTCCCACCGCTCCCGCGCCGGAAACATGCCCTTGGGGCATTCGGGGATCAGGTCCCACTGCGTGCCGGGCGCGATCTCGAACGGGCCCATTTCCGGCACGGTGTCGACGGCGGTGAGGTTGAAGGCGAGCGAGTTCAGCCGCCGCCCCTTCACCGTCGCTTCGGGCGCGGCGAAGTCGCGGTGCCAGGGCTGGTCGGCGGCGCCCGGGAAGGGGATGTCGAAGCCGACCTCGACGATCCTGTAGTCCGGGCCGAGCACCGCCTCGCACACCGCCACGACCCAGGGGTGGGTGGCGATGTCGGTGAAGCCGCGGATGCGCTCGGGCTGGACCTCGACGTAGAAGCGCTCCGGCCCCCGCGGCAGCGCGCCGCCGGGCACCTTCCCGGCCTCCTCGAACAGGCCCATGATGTCCTCGTGCAGCCGCTCGGCCCAGGCGCGCGTGAAGGCGCCCTTCAGCGCGATGAAGCCGTCGCCGTAGAGGCCGCCCATGATCGCGCCGACATCATGCTCCTGCGTCCCTGCGTTCACCCTCGCCCTCCACGCTCCAGCAGGTCGTCCGTCACCGTCATCGCGAAGACCGGCTCCGGCGCGGCCTCGGCGATCGCGTCGACGAACATCGCCCGCGCCTCGGCATCGTCATAGACCATCTTGGCGTCGAAGGCGCGCTGCCACGTCGCCTCGTCGGGCCATTCGGCGACGCCGACGAACCGGCCGTCGCGGTCGCGGTGGAGGCGCGATCCGTGGCTGCCGTAGAGGCGGGTGATCGCCTCCGTCCCGCGCCGCCACGCCGCGCGGAACTGCTCTTCCTTCCCGGGATGGACCCGCCACCAATAGACCGCCACGAACATCGCCGACCTCCTTTGCGCCGGGAGGTCAACGCGGCGGATCAGGCGAGGGTTCGCGCCTGCGTCGGCGGCACACCGAAATGCTGGCGGAAGGCGCGGGTGAAGGCGCTCAGCGACGCATAGCCGAGCTGGGCGGCGATGCCGGTCGCCGAATCGGCCTCGGCCTTGAGCAAGGCCGCGGCGCGGTCGAGCCGCAGCCGGCGGTGATAGGCGAGCGGCGGCAGGCCGAAGGCTTCGGCGAAGCTGCGGGTGAGGTGGAAGCGCGACAGGGCCGCGACGCCGGCGATCTCGTCCAGGCTGATGTTGCGATTGGCCTCGGCGTGGATGAAGGAGCGGGCGCGTTCGATCCGCTGCAGCGTCTCGATCCGCGTCGACCGCTTCACCGATCCCAGCCGCTCCAGCCGGTTCGAAAAGCCGGTGAGATAGTCCTCCGCCCCGATCGTCGCCTCGTGGACGATCCGCCGCGCCAGCCCCGCGCCCGCCTGCGGCCGCGCCGCCAGCAGCCGCGCATAGCGGCCGAGCAGGCCGGCCAGCGGGTCGATCGGGCTGCCTTCCAGCACGCGCGGCAGGGGCAGGGCCGGCTGGGCGCCGCCGCCGCCGTCGCTGACGCCGAGATAGACGCACAGGCCGATTGTCTCGTCCGGCCGCGGCGTCAGCACCTCGAATTCGGTCCCGGCCTCGACCAGCAGGAAATCGCCGGCGCGCACCCGGCGGCTGCGCCCGTCGATGCGGTACACCTCCTCGCCGGCCAGCACGTACTTCACCGAAGGCGCCAGCGCGCGAATGGCGCTGCGCCCGCCGTCGAGCCTTGAGAGCACCACGCAGCCGCGGCGCAGCGGCTCGCGCGCGCCCTCGCCGTGGCGGGTCATCTGGATGAACGGCGTGATCGCCGGAAGGGAGACGGATCGGGTCGCCGAGTCAGGCATTGTCGGAGTCATGAGCCAAAACAAGCAAGACCGGTGCCATCGTGCGCCCCACGCGAAACTGCCGAAAACACGTGTAGTCGACATCGCGGCCGTTCGTCTACGGACATGGACCGTCCGGAATCGGACACGGTGAGGATCTCCACCTTCAACGTCAACGGCGTCAACGGCCGTCTGCCGCGCTTGCTCGAATGGCTGGAAAGCGCCCGGCCGGACGTCGTCTGCCTGCAGGAACTGAAGGCGCCGGACGAGAAGTTTCCAGCCGCCGCGCTGGAGAGAGCGGGCTACGGCGCCGTCTGGCACGGCCAGCCGCGCTGGAACGGCGTCGCCATCCTCGCCCGCGGCGCCGAGCCGGTCGAGACCTGCCGCGGCCTCGCCGGCGAGCCCAAGGACGCGCAGAGCCGCTACATCGAGGCCGAAGTGGCGGGCGTGATCGTCGCCTCGCTCTATCTGCCCAACGGCAACCCGGTCGGCACCGAGAAGTTCGACTACAAATTGCGCTGGCTGGAGCGGCTGGCGACGCGCGCCGCGATGCTCGTCGATGTCGAGGAGCCGGTGGTGCTGGCCGGCGACTACAACGTCATCCCGACCGATCTCGACGTCTACAAGCCCGAGCGCTGGCTCGATGACGCGCTCTTCCAGCCCGAGCCCCGCGCCTTGTTCGAAAAGCTGGTCGCGCAGGGCTGGACCGATGCGTTGCGCCATCTCCACCCGGACGAGCCGATCTACACCTTCTGGGACTATTGGCGCCGCGCCTTCGAGCGCAACGCCGGCATCCGCATCGACCACCTCCTGCTCAACGCCCCCGCCGCCCGGCGTCTCGAAGCCGCCGGCGTCGACCGCGACGCGCGGGGGCGGGAAGGGGCGAGCGACCATGCGCCGACCTGGGTGGCGCTTCGCGACGGAGGCTGAACGAAGCGTCGGGCGCGTTTACACTTCGGCCGCCGCTTCGCCCGAAAATGGCGGTTTTCCGCCACTGGCCCGCTCCTTGCTCCTTAGCGGACATGCTGAAAAAGTTCTTAAGGCTCTTCGTCATCAAGAATCGTTTCGAAGCCTATGCCGTGATCTACGCGCTCGCCGTCGGCGGGGTGGGGCGCGGCTTCGACTATCTCGACCGCTATCCCGGCGCCGGCGGCTGGCTGCTCTTCGCCGCCTGCACCGGCGCGGTGTTCATGGCCGGCGCCAAGATCCTCGATTCGACCCGCCCCCCGGCCCACCGCCGCGGCACGATGCGCCGCGTCCTGGCACGCGCGCGGCAGGGCTAAAGTCGCGCCTCAGGCGATCGCCGGGCGGGCCGCCTTTTCCTGGTCCTGGCGGAGCAGCCGCGCCACCTGGACGGCAAGGTCCGCCTGGCGGAACGGCTTGGCGAGCCGCGGCAGGTCCTCGGCGCCGCCTTCGGGATTGTTGAGATAGCCGGTGATCAGCAGCACCGGCAGGCCGGGCGCGATCTGGCGGGCCTCACCGGCCAGCGCCGCGCCGGTCATGCCCGGCATCAGGAAATCGGTGACGAGCGCGCTGATCCGGGCCGGATTCTCCCGCAGGATCAGCAGCGCCTCGGCGCCCGAGCCGGCCTGCACCACCGTATAGCCGAAATCCTCGAGCATCTCGGCGGTGCCGGCGCGGACCAGTTCCTCGTCGTCGACCAGCAGCAGGGTGCCGCCGCCGTGGCGGACCGGCGCGGAGGCGATCCCCGTCACCGCCGCGCTGGCGCAGCTCTTGGCCACGGGCAGCCAGATTTCCGCCCGCGTGCCCTCGCCGAGCGCGCTGTAGATGCGCAGCACGCCGCCGGACTGGGCGGCGAGGCCGTGGACCATCGAGAGGCCGAGGCCGGTGCCCTTGCCGACGCCCTTGGTCGAGAAGAAGGGCTCCGCCGCGCGCCGCAGCGTCTCGGCGTCCATGCCCTTGCCCTCGTCGGCGACGCAGACGCGGATGTAGCGGCCGGCATAGAGGTCCTCGGTCTCGGCCTCCAGCGTCTGCTCGGAGACCGAGATGGTGAGCGTCCCGCCTTCCGGCATCGCGTCGCGGCCGTTGATCGCGAGGTTGAGGATGGCCAGCTCGAGCTGGTTGGGGTCGACATGCGCGGCCGGCAGCCCCGGCGCCGCGTCGACCGTCACCTCGACCTGGGTGCCGATCGAGCGCCGCACCAGCTCCTCGATGCCGCCGAGCAGGGCGCTGACGTCCACCGGGCGCGGCTGGAGGTCCTGCCGCCGCGCGAAGGCGAGCAGCCGCTGGACGAGGGTCGTCGCCCGCGCCGAGGCCTGCAGCGCCATGCCGATCGTCCGCTGGGCGCGCGCGTCGCTGGCGAAGCGGGTGCGCAGCAGGTCGAGCGCGCCGACGATCGGGGTCAGCAGATTGTTGAAATCGTGGGCGACGCCGCCGGTCAACTGGCCGATCGCGTCCATCTTCTGGGCGTGGCGGAGCTGGTTCTCGGCCTGCTCGCGCTCCGATACCTCGGCATTGACCCGGTCTTCCAGCGTCGCGTTGAGGCGGAGCAGCGCCTCGCGGCTCTCGCGCAACTGCTCCTCGCGGTCGCGCAGCGCTTCGAGGCGGGCGCGGGCCTCATATTGCCGCCGCCGCCCGCGCAGCGCCGCTTCGGCGAGGCTGACGAAGGTCGTCGGGTGGAACGGGCGCTCGAGGAAGGTGACGTTGCCGAGGATCTTGAGGAAGCGCGCCGCGCCGGGGTTGCGCTCCAGCCCGCCGCCGCGGCCGGTGAGCAGGATGAACGGGAAGTCCGACCATTCGGCCTGGCCGTCGATCCAGGCGGAGAGGGCGTGGAGGTCGGCGGTGCGCAGCGCCTCCTCGGTCAGCACGGCGAGGCCGGCGCCGGCGTCGAGCGCGTCGACCAGCTCGGCGAGCGAGGCCACGGCCTGCGGCTTCAGCCCCGCTTCGGCGAGCATCCCGCAGGCGACCTCGGCGTCGCGCCCGTGCGGCGCGAGGACCAGCGCGCGTTCGGCCGCGCTGCCCCTCACGCAGAACCCATCAGCGGCTTGTCCCCTCCGGTATAGCTCGGCACGCCGCGCAGCACGCCCTGGAATTCGTCCAACGGGTCGCCGAGGGTGATGCCGCGCTCGTCGATCCGGAATTCGCGGATCATGTCCTCATGGGCGCTGGTGCGCTTCTTGATGACCGACATCGCCCGGCGGACGCGGCCGAAGGCCTCGAAATAGCGCAGCAGGATGACGGTGTCGGCGAGGTAGGTGACGTCGACCGGCGACTTCATGTCGCCGACGAGGCCGTGCTGGGCGACGGTGAGCAAAGTCGTCACCCCCTGCCGGTTCAGATACTGGAGCAGTTCGTGGAGGTGGAGGATCAGCGACTGCTCCTCCGGCATCGCCGCCTGGTAGCCGTTGAGGCTGTCGATGACGACGGTGCCGACGCCGCTCGCCTCCACCGAATCGCGCGCCTTCTGGATGAATTCGCCGGGCGAGAGCTCCGCCGCGTCGACCTGCTCGATGATCAGGCGGCCCTCCTTCTGCATGGCCTCGAGGTCGAGGCCGAGTCCGCGCGCGCGGTTGAAGAGCAGGCCGATCTCCTCGTCGAAGATGAAGGCCGCCGCCCGCTCGCCGCGCTGCACGGCCCAGGCCGCGAAGCTCAGCGCCAGCAGCGACTTGCCGGTGCCCGACGGGCCGATCACCAGCGCGCTCGATCCGCGCTCGAGGCCGCCGCCCATCAGATGGTTGAGCTCCTCGGAATTGCTCTTGAGCACGTCGCGGGTGAAGGCGCGGCGGTGCTCGGAGGAGACGAGGCGCGGGAAGACGCGCACGCCGCCGGTCTTGATCACGAAGTCGTGATAGCCGCCGCGATAGCTCTGCCCGCGATACTTGATCACCCGCAGGCGCCGCCGCTCCGGACCGTAATTGGGGGAGAGTTCCTCGAGCCGGATCACCGAATGGGCGACCGAGTGGACCGAGCGGTCCTCCTCGGTGGAGGTGAGGTCGTCGAGCAGGATGACGGTGGCGTCGGTCTTGGCGAGATAATGCTTCAGCGAGGCGATCTGCCGGCGGTAGCGCAGCGAGCTTTGCGCAAGCAGCCGGAATTCGGACAGGCTGTCGATGACGACCCTGCGCGGCTTCAGCTCCTCGACCACGTCGAAGATGCGCCGCGTCGTCTCGCCCAGCTCGAGGTCGGACGAATAGAGCAGGCTCTGCTCCTGCGCCTCGTTGAGCAGGTTCTCGGGTGGAACGAGCTCGAAGATGGTGACCGGGTCGGGCACTTCCCAGCCGTGCGAGCGGGCGCTGTCGCGCAGCTCGATCTCGCTTTCGGAGAGGGTGATGTAGAGCCCGGCCTCGCCTTCGCGCGCGCCCTCCATCAGGAAATGCATCGCGATCGTGGTCTTTCCGGTGCCCGGATTGCCTTCGAGGACGTGAACCCTGGCGCGGCTGAGGCCGCCGGTGAGAATATCGTCCAGACCCTTGATGCCCATCGCGGCCTTGCCGCCTGAAGCCGTCATTCGTACCTGCCTCGTGTAGAGAGGGACGGCGATTGATACCGTCCCGGAAAAGCGATTTACCGGCGGCCCTCCGCTGCGACAAGCGGCAAGCCGGCAGAGCTTTCGCCCGGCATGTCAGGACGTTTCCAGGGCGTAATTTGTTCCATTCCGAATTGTTGGCGAAATCTCCCAAGGCTTGGCGGCGCTAGTCCCGCCGCCGTGCCGGCCGCTGCATGGTTTTTCGCGGTTTTCCGCCGTTGCGGCCAGTTGGCACGGCCCTTGTAAACCTGTCGGGCAACCGCCGGACGGGCGGATCAACGAGAGCTTACAGGGAGCAAGACGATGTACGATTTCAGCAAGATCGCGGAAGCCACGGTCGCGCGGCTGGTCGCGCTGCGCGCGATCAGCGCCGAGGCCGCCCAGCGCGGCGGCGCCGAGCAGGCTGCGGCGGCCGATCGGCCGGCCGATGAGGGGCTTGGTCATGGGAAATGCGTCTCCGCGTCTCCGGACGGCGCTGCGCCGCCCGGAGCCGTTTTCAGATGCCGGGGATGCGTGGCGGGGCGGCCGGAGCCGGAGCGAGACACCACCCCATCCACCCTGTGGCCACCCTAGTGGGAGCCGTGG
>JBKBVA010000007.1:0-6604 GCA_046289665.1 Allosphingosinicella sp. | reverse complement strand
TGGCTCTCTGTCTGTGGGTTTTCCTATCCCCCCCCCCCCCCCCCCCCCCCCCCCCCCGCCGCCGCTCAGTCCGCCTTGTGGCCGCTATGGCCGGCGCCGTGGTGGCCGCCGTGGCCCTCACCGTGGCCGGCGGCCTTGTGCTGATCGTGGTCGCAGCAGGGCATCTTCTTGCCTTCCTTGCGGGCCTTTTCGCAGCATTCGGCCATCTTGCCGTCCTTGCCGTGGGGGCAGCAGGGCTTGTCCTCGCCCTGCTTGGCGGATTCGCCATGGGCGGCGTGGGACTGGCCGTGGCCGGCATGGCCGGCATGACCGCCGGTCGCCTGGGCGAGCGCCATGGACGGGAAAGCGACCGCAAGGGCGGCCGCGGCAACGAAAATCTTCATGTCGTGAACTCCTGGAAAACCGTTTCGAATGGAAGGTTCAGGAGACTCGCGGAGGGGGCGGCTCGGCCTCCGGGCCGAGGCCGGCGGGCGGCTGCGCAACCGGGACGAAGAGGCGCTGCGGCGCCGGATCGAGGGCGGCGGCCGCCGCGCCGGCCGCGGGCGCGATGGCCGCGCAGGCGGTCATGCAATCGGCCTGCGGGGCGGCGTCGCCGTCCGGGGCCTTTTCGGGCGCGCAGTGGCCGGCGGCGGCCTGGTGCATGCTGTGATGCGCCGGCGCCGCGGCGGCTTCGCCCGCGCCGAACATGCGCATCGGCGCGATCGCCAGCGCGATCAGCAGGACGAGAAGAGCAAGGCGCGCCATCGCCGCCTATCTAGGCGTGCGGGCGGCGTTCGGCAACGGCGCGCGCCGCCGCCGCTCAGGCCGCCTCGTCGAGCGGGCTCTCGCCCCGGTAGCGGGCGCGAGGCTGGAAGCGCTGGAACAGGCCGGCGCCGGTCATCGCCGCCTCGGCCAGCGCGATCGCCGTGCCGCAGAAGCCGCATTCGGCCGAGAGGCGGCCGATATACCAGTGGCTGCGCCCGCAGGCGGGGCAGCGGTTGACCTCCCCCTGGTGGTAGAGCGGCTGGAACCCGCGCAATGCGGGGTCGTGCGGCAGGCTCCGGCCTTCGATCGAGCGCAACATCGTCATTCACCTCGTTCCGCCGCAGCCAATCC
The DNA here is from genome assembly GCA_046289665.1 of Allosphingosinicella sp. Classification (GTDB taxonomy): domain Bacteria; phylum Pseudomonadota; class Alphaproteobacteria; order Sphingomonadales; family Sphingomonadaceae; genus Allosphingosinicella. Next base: position 5,509 of record JBKBVA010000007.1, on the reverse strand, counting down.
TGCGACGAGTCGTGTTTTTCCATAGACGAGTTGAATGACAGGTGAATGATTGCGGAGGCGGTACGAGAGGCTGCGCGCCACCCGGCGGCCCCTTTCCCTTCCACTCGTCACCCCAGCGAAGGCTGGGGTCATGCTGAATCATCACGGTGCATGCGGAGTTGGCATGGATGCCAGCCTTCGCTGGCATGACGGCCAAAGGGAGACGCGGGCGCGCTCCTCTCACTGCACCTGTGCGCTTCCACCCTTCACGTTTCCGGACGGCGGCGGCGGGGTGGCTGGGGCGGGCGCGGCGGCCTATCCTGGGGGCGGCAGCAAGGACGTCCCGCCATGCACGGCACGCTGACCAGGACCGAGACCATGGCGGTGCGGAGGGTCCGGGGGCGGAGCGGCTAGCCCAGCGCCTTCTTCAGCAGTTCGTTCACCACGGCGGGATTGGCCTTGCCCTGCATCGCCTTCATCGTCTGGCCGACGAAGAAGCCGAAGAGCTTGTCCTTGCCGCCGCGATATTCGGCGACCTTGTCCGCATTGGCGGCGAGCACGTCGGCGATGACCTTTTCGATCGCGCCGGTGTCGCTGGTCTGCTTGAGGCCGCGTTCCTCGACGATCCGGCCCGGATCCTCGCCGGTCTCGAGCATGATCTCGAACACCTGCTTGGCGAGCGTGCCCGAGAGGGTGCCGTCGATGGTGAGGCGGAGCAGTTCCGCCGCCTGGCCGGGCGAGACCGGGCTGTCGGCAATGTCGCGGCCGAGGCGGTTGAGGGCGCCGAACAGGTCGGAGGTGACCCAGTTGGAGGCGCGGACCGCATGCTCGTCGCCGAGCTTCTCGAGCACCGCCTCGAACCAGCGGGCGGTCTCGACGTCGGCGGTGAGCACGGCGGCATTGTAGGCCGGGAGGCCCAGCGCCTGCTCGTAGCGGCGGCGCTTGGCATCGGGCAATTCAGGCAGGCTCGCGCGGCATTCGGCGAGGAAATCGTCGGAGAGCACGACCGGAAGCAGGTCCGGATCGGGGAAGTAGCGATAATCGTGCGCCTCTTCCTTGGAGCGCAGGCTCCGCGTCTCGCTTTTGTCCGGATCCCACAAACGCGTTTCCTGGACGACGCTGCCGCCGGATTCGAGGATGTCGACCTGGCGGCTCGCCTCATGCTCGATCGCGGCCATGATGAAGCGGACCGAATTGACGTTCTTGGTCTCGGTGCGGGTGCCGAAGGGCTGGCCGGGGCGGCGCACCGAGACGTTGACGTCGGCGCGCATCGAGCCCTGCTCCATATTGCCGTCGCACGAGCCGACATAGCGCAGGATCGATCTCAGCTTGCGGACGTAAGCCCCTGCTTCCTCAGGGCTTCTCATGTCGGGCTTCGACACGATCTCCATCAAAGCGACGCCGCAGCGGTTGAGATCGACATAGGAAAAGGTCGGATGCTGGTCGTGCATCAGCTTGCCGGCATCCTGCTCGATATGGATGCGCTCGATGCCGATGCTCTTGGCGGAGCTCTCGTCCTTCTCGTCGAGCAGGATCTCGATCACGCCCTCGCCGACGATCGGATGGTAGAGCTGGCTGATCTGATAGCCCTGGGGCAGATCGGCGTAGAAATAATTCTTCCGGTCGAAGCGCGACCAGGCGTTGATCTGCGCCTCCAGCGCCATGCCGGTGCGCACCGCCTGGCGGATGCACTCGGCGTTCGGCACCGGCAGCATGCCGGGCATGGCGGCGTCGATCAGCGACACCTGCGTGTTCGGCTCGGCGCCGAATTCGGTCGAGGCGCCGGAGAAGAGCTTGGCCTGCGAGGTGACCTGCGCATGGACTTCGAGGCCGATCACGACCTCCCATTCGCCGGTGGCGCCGTGGATGCGATAATCAGACATGGGCGGACTGTTCCAAACCGGTAGCGACCGCCAGGCCGCTGAAGACGAGTTCACCGGCTTTGCTGCCCTGATACACCTTCAGCACAACAGAAGTTGGCGAACCAACGAGCTTAGAAGACACTTCTACATGGTTGCCGGCATATCTATGCTCCGGGCTGACCACGCTTCCTCTCCACTCTCCGAGGGGCAGCCGCTCATCCGAAGGTACCGGGGCCACGTCCAAAGGCTCAGGCAGTGGTGCGCCGTCTCGCTCGTAAAAGCCTTCGCTGCCGAGCGGCACCAGCGTCACTGCCTTCGACTCCTGCGGGCTCACCACCAGGCCTCCGGACGTGCGGTGAAGCCGGCGCGTTCTTCGAGCGCGAGGGCCGCGTCGAGGACGCCCTGCTCGTCGAGCGCCCTGCCGACCAGCTGGAGGCCGAGCGGAAGGCCCTGGGCGTTGAGGCCGGCGGGGACGCTGATCGCCGGAAGGCCGGCGAGGCTGGCGGGGACGGCGAAGACGTCGTTCAGATACATGGCGATCGGGTCGTCCGACTTCTCGCCGAGCGCGAAGGCGGCGCTCGGCGCGGTGGGCGTGAGCAGCAGGTCGCAGCTCTCCCAGGCGCGCTCGAAATCGCGGGCGATGAGCGCGCGGACCTTCTGGGCCTGGTTGAAATAGGCGTCGTAGAAGCCCGCCGAGAGCACGTAGGTGCCGATCATGATGCGGCGCTTGACCTCGGCGCCGAAGCCGGCGGCGCGGGTCGCCTCGTACATGGCGGTGAGATCGCCCTTCTCCGGCGCGACCCGCTTGCCGTAGCGCACGCCGTCGTAGCGGGCGAGGTTGGAAGAGGCCTCGGCCGGGGCGATGATGTAATAGGTCGGCAAGGCGTAGCGCGTGTGGGGGAGCGAGACCTCGACGATCTCGGCGCCGGCGTCGCGCATCAGGGCGATGCCGTCTTCCCAGACCCGGTCGATCTCCTCGGGGACGCCGTCGATCCGGTATTCCTTCGGGATGCCGATGCGCTTGCCGCGTATGTCGGAATTGAGCGCGGCTTCCCAATCGGGCACCGGCAGATCGAGCGAGGTCGAATCCTTCGGGTCGAAGCCGGCCATCGCCTCGAGCATGATCGCGCAGTCCCGGACGTCGCGCGCCATCGGGCCCGCCTGGTCGAGGCTGGAGGCGAAGGCGACCATGCCCCAGCGCGAGCAGCGGCCGTAGGTCGGCTTGATGCCGGTGATGCCGACGAAGGCGGCGGGCTGGCGGATCGAGCCGCCGGTGTCGGTGCCGGTGACGCCGGGGGCGAGGCGCGCGGCGACCGCGGAGGCCGAGCCGCCCGAGCTGCCGCCCGGGGTGAGCGGCGCATTGCCGCCGTCGTTCCTGCGCCAGGGCGAGAGGACCGGGCCGTAGCCGCTGGTCTCGTTCGACGAGCCCATCGCGAACTCGTCCATGTTCAGCTTGCCGAGCATCCCCGCGCCGGCGGCGAGGAGGTTGCCCGACACGGTCGATTCGTAGGGCGGCGCGAAGCCTTCGAGGATGCGGCTGCCGGCGGTGGTCTGGACGCCTTCGGTGGCGAACAGGTCCTTGATGCCGAGCGGCACGCCGGAGAGCGGCTTCAGCTCGCCCGCGGCGCGGGCGGCGTCGGCGGCGTCGGCGGCGGCGAGCGCCTGCTCCGGCGTCTCGAGCGTGAAGGCGTTGAGGCCGCGGCCGGCTTCGACGGCGGCGTTGAACGCTTCGGCGACTTCGCGGGCCGAGAAGGCGCCGTCGCGCACGCCGTCGCGGATCGCGGCGATGCCGAGGTCGGTGAGGTTGGTCGTCATGGCGTCACCCCGGCGAAGAAAGGCGTCACCCCGGCGAAGGAAGACGTCACCCCGGCGAAGGCCGGGGTCTCCGCCCGGAAAGTCACGGCACGGCACCGCGAGATCCCGGCCTTCGCCGGGATGACGATTGCGATCGTCATCATTCGATCACCTTCGGGACGGCGAAGAAGCCGTGTTCGGCGGCCGGGGCGTTGGCGAGGACCTTGTCGCGGATGCCGCCGTCGGTGACCTTGTCGTCGCGCAGGCGGAGCGCATTGGGGATGACGGCGGTCATCGGCTCGACGCCGGCGACGTCGACCTCCTGCAATTGCTCGACCCAGCCGAGGATGTTGTTGAGCTCGGGCACCAGCGCCTCGGCTTCGGCGTCGGAGACGGCGATGCGGGCGAGGCGCGCGATGTGACGGACGGTGGCGGTGTCGACGGACATGGAGTCTTTCGCTGGCGGGTCCTGGGAGACGGGTCGGCGCTAGCATCCATGCTGCATCGCATCAAGAAGGCGCGGGCGTTCTTCGCTCGCGGCGGCCTTGCCCCTGCCGTCTTTCCCGAAACGGGCGGCGGAACGCGCCGATACAGTCGGCGTTCAGGAACGCGCCGCCACCAGCCTCTCTCGCCCACCCCCCAGAACAAAGCCCATGGAGTGGTCTGCCTTGCGTTTCACCCCCCTGCTCTCCGCCCTCCTCGCCACCAGCCTGATCGCTCCTGCCGCCGCGCAGGAGGCCGAGCCGGACGCCGGACCCCTGGCGGAGGATGCGGAGGCGCCGGAGGACGAGGCCGAAGCGGAGGCGGCGCTGGAGGGCGAGGAGATCGTCGTCACCGGCACGCGCCGGGGCGCGGTGGCCGGCGACATTCCGCCCGAAATCACCCTCGATGCCCGCGACATCCGCGCCTACGGCGCCAGCAACCTCAGCGAATTGCTGGAGGCGCTGGGGCCGCAGACCGGAAGCGCGCGCGGCCGCGGCGGCGGCCAGCCGGTGGTGCTGCTCAACGGCCGGCGCATCTCCGGCTTCCGCGAGATCGCCAACCTGCCGCCCGAGGCGATCGAGCGGGTCGACATCCTGCCCGAGGAAGTGGCGCTCAAATACGGCTATCCGGCCGAGCAGAGGGTGGTGAACTTCGTGCTGCGGCCGCGCTTCCGGGCGGTGACCGCCGAGGCCGAGACGACGCTCGCCACCGCCGGCGGCCACCAGCGCTACGAGGCCGATCTCAACGTGCTGAGGATCAGCAACGACGGCCGCTGGGAGGTCGATGCCGAATTTAATCGCAGCGGCGCGCTCCTCGAGAGCGAGCGCGACATCATCGGCATCGAGACGGGCCCGGCCGACCCACTGGTGCCGAGCCTGACGCCGTTCCGGACGCTGGTCGGTCCGAGCGAGCAGCTCCAGCTCAGCGGCACGATCAGCCGCACCCTCTTCACCGACATCGCCGCGACGCTGACCGGCCGCTACGAGGCGACGCGCACCGAGAGCCTGTTCGGCCTTCCCTCGGCGAATCTCGTCGTGCCGGCGCAGAGCCCCTTCGCGCGGACCGGCAGCGACGAGACGGTGTTTCGCTATTTCGACATCGGCCACCCGCTCAGCCGGGACGGCGACAACCGCAATGCCAGCCTCGGCCTGGCGCTGAACGGCGCCATCCAGCCGTGGAACTGGTCGGTCACCGCGAACTGGGACCGGGCGACCAGCGACAGCCGCACCGACCGCGGCGTCGATGCCATCCTCCTCCAGGAGAGAATCGCCGCCGGCGATCCCGACATCGACCCGTTCGGCCCGCTGACCGCCGAGCTGCTGACGGCGCGGCCGAGCGACCGGGCGCGGACGGTGAACGGCAGCGCCAATGCCGAGCTGGTGATGACGGGG
>JBKBVA010000079.1:0-9757 GCA_046289665.1 Allosphingosinicella sp. | reverse complement strand
ATGATGGCGGAACCACCCTTTGCCGGTGCGCGTCCTGTGTTCGTGGGAGACGATCTTACCGACGAACACGCTTTCGCGGCGGCCGCGGATCTCGGCGGCGCCGGGATCCTGGTCGGCCCGGCGCGCGCCAGCGCGGCGCGCTACCGGCTGGACGACGTCGCGGCGGTGGCGGACTGGCTCGGCCGGGCGTCCGGGGCGGGGGAGGCGGCCCGTGGCTGATCTCAATCTCTGGCCGATCGGCAATTGCCAGGTCAGCGCGCTGATCGACAGCGAGGCGGGCTTCGTCTGGGGCTGCGCGCCGCGGGTCGACGGCGATCCGCTCTTCTCCGCCTTGCTCTCGCCCGAGGGGGAGAGCGACCTGCCGCGCGGCGAATGGCGGATCTCGCTGGAGAACCAGGTGTCCGTCGAGCAGCATTATCTGCGCAACACGCCGATCCTCGTGTCGCGGCTGACCGCCGCCGACGGCGCGATCGCCGACATCTACGATTTCTGCCCCCGCTTCGCCCGGTCGGGCCGGATGTACCGGCCGGTTGCCTTCGTGCGGATCGTCCGGCCGATCGCCGGCGTGCCGCGCCTGCGCGTCTCGCTCAATCCGACCGTCGCCTACGGCGCCAAGGATGCCGAGCGGACCAGCGGGTCCAACCACATACGCTATCTCCTGAAGCCCCAGCCGATGCGGCTCACCACCGACGCGCCGGTCGGCCACGTGCTCGACGGGCGCTGCTTCCGGCTCGAACGCTCGATCCACTTCTTCCTCGGGCCGGACGAGCCGTTCGTCGGCAATGTCGGCCACACGCTCGCCCAGATGCTCCACGAGACGTCGGAAGACTGGCGCGACTGGGTGCGCGGCCTCGCCATCCCGCTCGAATGGCAGAAGGTGGTGATCCGCGCCGCGATCACGCTGAAGCTGTGCCAGCACGAGGAAACCGGCGCGATCGTCGCGGCGATGACGACCTCGGTGCCCGAGGCGGCAGACTCGGGGCGCAACTGGGACTATCGCTACTGCTGGATCCGCGACGCTTATTACACCGTCCAGGCGCTGAACCGCCTCGGCGCGCTCGACGTGCTGGAGGGGTATCTGAGCTATTTGCGCAACATCGTCGACGACGCCACCGGCGGCCAGATCCAGCCGCTTTACTCGGTGGCGGGCGATCCCAGGCTCGACGAATATGAGGCGGAAGGGCTTTCCGGCTATCGCGGCATGGGGCCGGTGCGCGTCGGCAACGCCGCCTACACGCAGATCCAGCACGACGCCTACGGCCAGATCATCCTGTCCAACGTCCAGGCCTTTTTCGACGAGCGGCTGCTCCGCCAGGCGACCGTCGCCGATTTCCAGTCGCTGGAGAAGGTCGGCGAGCTCGCCTGGAAGATGCACGACCAGCCCGATGCGGGCCTGTGGGAATATCGCACCCGCACCGCCGTCCACACCTACAGCTCGGTGATGTGCTGGGCCGGCTGCGACCGGCTCGGCAACGCCGCCGAAGCGCTCGGCCTCGCCGACCGCGCGGCCTTGTGGCGGGACCGGGCGGCGGCGATCCGGGCGCGGATCGAGAAGGACGCCTGGTTCGAGGAGGGCAAGCGGTTCGGCGCCAGCTTCGGCGGCGGCGAGACCGATGCCAGCCTGCTCCAGCTCGTCGACATGCGCTTCCTCGCGCCCGACGATCCCCGCTTCGTCGCCACCTTCGAGGCGATCGAGGAGCAGCTGCGGCGCGGCGAGCACATGCTGCGCTACGCCGAGGAGGACGATTTCGGCCTGCCCGAGACGGCGTTCAACTTCTGCACCTTCTGGCTGATCGAGGCGCTTCACCTCGCCGGCCGCAGCGGCGAGGCGCGGGACCTCTACGAACGGATGCTCGAGCGGCTCACCCCCGCCGGCCTCCTCTCGGAGGATACCGACTTCGAGACCGGGGAGCTTTGGGGCAATTATCCGCAGACCTATTCCCTCGTCGGCCTGATCAACTGCGCAGGCCTCCTCTCCAAACCGTGGACCTCGATACGATGAAAAGCACGTCATCCCGGCGAAGGCCGGGATCCCAGCGAGACCTGACGCAGCGTCCTTCACCCGACGAGACCCCGGCCTTCGCCGGGGTGACGAGCGTTTCATGAGCCGCCTGATCGTCATCTCCAACCGCGTTTCGGCGCCCAAGCCGGGCGACAATGGCGGCGCGCAGGGCGGGCTGGCGGTGGCGCTCTCCGCGGCGCTGAGGGACCATCGCGGCATCTGGTTCGGCTGGTCGGGCGAGAAGACCGAGGAATTCACCGGCCATATTGATTTCCAGCGCCATGCCGGCGTCACCTCGGCGCTGATCGACCTCGAAGAGCAGGACGTCGAGGAATATTATAACGGCTACGCCAACCGGACGCTCTGGCCGCTCTTCCACTACCGGATCGACCTCGCCGAGTACGACCGCAGCTTCGCGGGCGGCTACGAGCGGGTCAACGAGCGCTTCGCCGAGACGGTGGCGCCGCTGATCGAGCCCGACGACCTCGTCTGGGTCCACGATTACCACCTGATCCCGCTCGGCGCGCAGCTGCGCGAGCGCGGCATCAAGAACCGGATGGGCTTCTTCCTCCACATACCCTGGCCGCCGGCGCGGCTGCTGGTGTCGCTGCCCTTCCACGAGGGGCTGGTGCTGTCCCTGCTCGCCTACGACGTGATCGGATTCCAGAGCGAGGAGTGGCTGGAGAGCTTCCGCCACTATGTGACGCGCGAGCTCGGCGGCCAGTGCGATCCCGACGGCACGATCCATGTCGGCAACCGCTCGGTCCACGCCGCCGCCTATCCGATCGGCATCGACTACAAGGAATTCGCCGAGGCCGCGGCGGGCGAGCAGGCGAAGGTCGCCTGCGAGCGGCTGCGCAAGAGCGCCGACGGGCGGCGCACCATCATCGGCGTCGACCGGCTCGATTATTCCAAAGGGCTCGAGGAGCGTTTCCTCGGCTATCGCCGCTTCCTCGAGGAGCACCAGGAATGCCAGGGCGAGCTGTTCCTGCTGCAGATCGCGCCGCCCTCGCGCGGCGAGGTCGCGACCTACGAGGAGATACGCGAGCGGCTCGACGAATTGTCCGGCCGGATCAACGGCGAGTTCGCCCATGTCGACTGGGTGCCGATCCGCTACGTCAACCAGGGCTATCCGCGCGCCGACCTCGCGGGCTTCTACCGCGCCTCCCAGATCGCGCTGATCACGCCGCTCAGGGACGGGATGAACCTCGTCGCCAAGGAATATGTCGCGGCGCAGGATCCGGAGGATCCCGGCGTCCTCATCCTCTCCCGCTTCGCCGGCGCGGCGCTGCAGCTGAAGGACGCGCTTCTGGTCAATCCCTATTCCAAGGAGGAGATCAGCGACGCGATCCACCGCGCGCTCAACATGCCGCTCGAAGAGCGCGTCCGGCGCTGGCAGGCGCTGAACGAGAGCGTCAAGAACGAGGACGTGCTCGCCTGGCGCAAGGCGTTCGTCGCGGCCCTGTCGGACGCCAGGCCGACCGGGAGCCGGGCCAGGGGCTGAGGACAATGGTTGCCCGAATCGGCGGCGGGGCCTAGGCCCGGCCGGTCCGCTGATCCGAAGCGTCGACGATGCGAGGTGACGCGAAGATGGCCGACTTTCTCTACACCAGCGAGGGCCGCCCCCAGGGCTTCCGCCTCGGCAACCACGTCTATGCGATCGACGGCACGCCGGTCGGCCGGGTATTCGCCGAAAAGGTCTATGCGATGGACGGCGCCTATGTCGGCGCCCTGGTCAACAACATGGTGGTCGACCGGCCCGACGTCTCGCGCCGCGCCATGCCGCCGGCCGAAGCGCCGGCCCCCGCCGTCCCGCCGGCGCGCGCCGAGCCGCGCCGCCCGGTCAGCCAGAGCTGGCCCGATTGCTTCGCCCTGCTGCTGGCGCGCGAGGACGAGGTCGCCGCGCCGGAGCCGGCCGGGGAGTAAGGCAGCCCGGCCCGCCGCCGTCCGCGGCGGAGGCGCCCGCCCCGGCTATGGAAATGGCAATATTTCCGTGCCATGGCCGCGCGCATGAGCGCCAACCGCCCCGTCGCCGCCATCGTCCTTGCCGCCGGCAAGGGCACGCGGATGAAGTCCGATCTCCACAAGGTCCTCCACCCGGTCGCCGGGCGGCCGATGCTCGCCCACCTGCTCGCCGCCGTCGATGAACTCGGCGCCGAGCGGACGGTGGTGGTCGTCGGCAGCGGGCGCGAGCAGGTCGAGCCGCTGGTGGCGCAGCACAAGGGCGAGGTGGCGGTGCAGGACCCGCAGCTCGGCACCGCCCATGCCGTGCAGCAGGCGGAGGCGGCGCTGGCCGGCTTCGACGGCGACATCCTCATCCTCTACGGCGACACGCCGCTCGTCGGCGTCGAGACGATGCGGCGGATGCGCGACCGGCTGCGCGAGGACGACACGCCCGCGGCGGTGGTGGTGACGTTCCGCCCGGCGGACCCGCTCCGCTACGGCCGCGTCCTCACCGGAGAGGGGGGCGCGATCGCGAAGATGGTCGAATATAAGGATGCGACCGAGGCCGAACGGGCGGTGGACCTGTGCAACAGCGGCATGATGGCGGTGCGCTCCGCCGATCTGTGGCCGCTCCTCGCCAAGGTCGGCAATGCCAATGCCGCGGGCGAATATTATCTGCCCGACATCGTGATGATCGCGGCCGAGGAAGGGCGCCGCTCGGTGACGGTCGAGGTCGACCCCGACGAGGTCGCCGGCATCAACAGCCGCGGCGAACTCGCCGCCGTCGAGGCGCAGTGGCAGAAGAAGCGGCGGGCGGAGGCGATGGCCGACGGGGTGAGCCTGATCGCGCCCGACACGGTGTGGTTCAGCCACGATACCGAGATCGGCCGCGACACGATCGTCGAGCCCAATGTCGTGTTCGGCCCCGGCGTCCGCATCGCCGAAGGGGCGCGGATCCGCGCCTTCAGCCACCTCGAGGGCGCCACCGTCGCGCGCGGCGCCGAGATCGGCCCCTATGCGCGCCTGCGGCCCGGCACCGAGATCGGGGAGGGGGCCAAGGTCGGCAATTTCGTCGAGACCAAGAAGAGCCGCCTCGGCCCGGGCGCGAAGGCGAACCATCTCTCCTATATCGGCGACGCCGAGGTGGGCGCGAAGGCGAACATTGGAGCCGGCACGATCACCTGCAATTACGACGGCTTCTTCAAATACGGCACGTCGATCGGGGAGGGTGCCTTCATCGGCTCCAATTCCGCGCTCGTCGCGCCGGTGTCGATCGGCGCCGGCGCGATCGTCGGGGCGGGATCGGTGGTGACCGGCGACGTCGAGGCCGACGCCCTTGCCCTTGCCCGGGGCAGCCAGCAGAACAAGCCCGGCTGGGCGGCCCGCTTCCGGGCCGCGATGTCGGCGAAGAAAAAGGCGAAGTAAGCGCATGTGCGGAATCATCGGCATCATCGGCCGCGAACAGGTCTCCGACCGGCTCTTCCAGGGCCTCAGGCGCCTCGAATATCGCGGCTATGACAGCGCCGGCATCTGTACCCTCGTCGACGGCGCGCTGACCCGCCGCCGTGCCGAGGGCAAGCTCGACAATCTCGCCAGGGTGCTCGCCGAGGATCCGCTCGCCGGCACCGTCGGCATCGCCCATACGCGCTGGGCGACCCACGGGGCGCCGACGCTGGGCAACGCCCATCCGCACATCGTCGGCGGCGTCGCCTTGGTCCATAACGGCATCATCGAGAATTTCCGGCCGCTGCGGGAGGAGATGCAGCAGCTCGGACGCACGTTCGAGAGCGAGACCGACAGCGAGGTCGTCGCCCATCTCGTCGACCACCAGCTCGAGCAGGGCCTGGGGCCGCGCGAGGCGGTGGCGGCGGTGCTGCCGCGCCTCCACGGCGCGTTTGCCATCACCATCATGTTCCGCGACCATCCCGACATGCTGATCGGGGCGCGCATGGGGGCGCCGCTCACCGTCGGCTATGGCGAGGGCGAATCCTATCTCGGCTCCGATGCGCTGGCGCTGGCCGGGCTGACGCAGAAGATCGCCTATCTCGAAGAAGGCGACTGGGCGGTGGTGACGCGCGAGGGCGCGACCATCTTCGACCGCGACAACCGGGAGGTCGAGCGCGAGGTGGTCGCCTCCGGCGTCTCGGCGGCGGTGAGCGAGAAGGGCAACCACCGCCACTATATGCAGAAAGAGATTTTCGAGCAGCCGATCGTGGTGGCGCAGACCCTCTCCTCCTACGTGCGGCGCTTCGAGGAGCAGGTGTCGCTCCCGGCGATGGAGTTCAGTTTCGCCGACGTGCCGCGCGTTACCATCGTCGCCTGCGGCACCAGCTTCTATGCCGGCATGGTCGCCAAATACTGGCTCGAGCAGTTCGCGCGCGTGCCGGTCGAGCTCGATATCGCGTCCGAATTCCGCTACCGCCGGCCGGTGCTGGAGGCGGGTGGGCTCGCCCTCTTCATCTCCCAGTCGGGCGAGACCGCCGACACGCTCGCCGCGCTCCGCCACGCCCGGGCCGAGGGGCAGCGTATCGCGGTGGTGGTGAACGTGCCGACGAGCTCCATGGCGCGCGAGGCGGACCTTCTGCTGCCCACCCACGCCGGGCCGGAGATCGGCGTCGCCTCGACCAAGGCCTTCACCTGCCAGCTCTCGGTGCTCGCCGCGCTCGCCACCAAGGTGGCGCGCGACAAGGGGGTGATGGACGCGGCGGAGGAGCGCGAGATCGTCGGCCACCTCTCCGAGGCGCCGGCCGCGATGAACGCGGCGCTCGCCCATGACGACGACATCCAGGCGATGGCGCCGCTCATCGCGAGGGCGCGGGACGTCCTCTATCTCGGACGCGGGCCGGATTATCCGCTGGCGCTCGAGGGCGCGCTGAAGCTGAAGGAAATCAGCTACATTCACGCCGAAGGCTATGCCGCCGGCGAGATGAAGCACGGGCCGATTGCGCTGATCGACGACAATGTTCCCGTCATCGTCCTCGCGCCGTCGGGGCCGCTGTTCGAAAAGACCGTGTCGAACATGCAGGAAGTCCAGGCGCGCGGCGGCAAGGTGGTGCTGATCTCCGACGCCGAGGGGATTGCGGCGGCCGGCCACAACACGATCGCGACGATCGAGATGCCGCGCGTCCACCCGCTGATCGCGCCGCTCGTCTACGCCATCCCGGTGCAGCTCCTCGCCTATCACGTCGCCGTGGCCAAGGGCACGGACGTCGACCAGCCCCGCAATCTGGCGAAGAGCGTCACAGTGGAATGACCGGCGCGCAAGTCGCGCCCGCGACCTGCCGCCGTTTCGGATCAGTCGCCGGGCGCGCCGCTTCCGCGACCCTTTGACAGCCGCCCCCGGCTGATGCACTCTCGCCGAGGTTTCGGCTTGGGGGGGGCTTATGTCGAACGTCTCGGGCAAAGCCTATGCAATGAACGTGCTGACGCCGATGCGTCCGGCGCGGACCTGGATAAACACGTTCATCTTCATGTTCGTGAGGACGCAGCCCAGCTCCCTGCAGGGTTTGCTTGGCCTCAAGTTCATCCACTTTGCGCGATGGGTGATGATTCCCCGCCGCGCCTGGCCGAAAACCAGCGACCGCCCCGAGCGGCTTCGCAACGACTACATGCTGTTCTGTTCGAACTTCAACGGAACCTGGGACCAGTATATCGACGCCTTCTCGGACGCGCTTCCGAACGGCCTCGACATCCTCTGGTATGCGAGCACCAAATACCCGCACTCGATCCCGATCACGCCGTTCAAGAACTATATCCGCGCCAACCAGATCGACACCGATTATTATTACAACGCCACGCCGGGCGCCGCCCAGCGGGACGTGAAGTCGGCGCTGCGGGTCCGGCGGGCGATCCTCGCTTTGGCCGAGGACCACCGGCATATGACCCCGGAGGCGTTCGCGGAGGCGTATCGCAAGCGGCTCGTCGAGGTGCAGAACGATCTCGGCGCCCATGGCGACGCGCCGGTCGCGTCGAACGACACCTCCGCGGCCGACCGCAACCGCGCGCCGTTCGTCGAACGGGCCTGGCCCGGCGCCCGCGCCGAGGCGGCCGCCGTCTACGGGGAGAAAGGCTGATGCCGACCTTCGACGGGGGCCATTATTTCTTCACCGGCCTGTTCCCGGTCCGGCTGGCGCCGGAATGCACGCCCGCAGGCGTCTGGACCGCGCCGAGCCACATCCTGCGCGAAGCGCTCGCGACTTTGCCCAACAGCAGCGAATATGGCGATCCCCAGATCAGGATGAGCCCGTTCGCGCGCGCCCGCCGGACGCACTTCGCCCGCTTCGCGCTGATCGACGACCCGGCCTTCAACGGCCGCGACGGCGGCGATGCGATCAAGCAGGCGATCACCAACGTCAATCTCCTCGCCCACCAGCCGGTCGACCATCTCGCCCAGCCCTGGCTGCTGTTCGCCGCCGACTTCGACGCGGCGGACGGCGGCGACGGCTGCCGCGACGCCTGGGCGCGCGAATTGTGGGAGACGATGGAGGCGGAACTGCGCGCCGTCTTCGCATCGTGCTGCGGCTTCGACGCGGTCCGCGACGCCGACGGCTTCGCGGCCTATCTGGCGCAGGGCCAGATCGAGACCACGCTGCCGTTCAACGATTACTGGATCGATCCGCCGCCGATCCCCCAGCTGTCGATCGCGCGGATCGTGGCGCAGGGACTCGCCGTGCTCGCCCTCTTCCTGGTCGCGGCCTGGCTGATCGACCGGGAGACGGGCGCCGGCTGGCCGGTCTGGGCCGGGGCGATCCTCCTCGGCGCCGCCGCCGCCCTCTACGCCGTCTACCGGCTGATCATGCGGCGCGGGGCCGTGCCGTGGCCGGCCGCGCCGGACAGCGACCTCAGGAGCGTGCTCAAGAGCATCTATCTGCAGCAGAATTTCGTGCGCTTCGCGATCGACCAGCAGGGCGCGTCGCCCGAGGCGCTGCACGCCGCCTTCGGCCGCTTCGTGGACGAGATGAAGCCGGCCGACGTCGACGGGCCGACCCAGGCTCCGGGGGTGGTGAAGTCATGACCGACGAGAAAAGCCCGGTCGAGCTCGAGCTCGCCGACATCCAGGGCAATATCCTCACCGCCTACGGCCGCCTCGGCTTCCCGTTCGGGCGCTTCGGCCTGTTCACCGTCACCGATGCCGCCGGCGGGCGGCGCTTCGTGGAGGCGCTGCGGCCGCGCGTCACCACCGCGCTGCGCTGGAAGTCGCGCGCCAAGGCGATCCCGACCGGCCGCCGGGAAGTCGAGCGGCCGAAGGTGACGATCAACCTCGCCTTCACCTTCGGCGGGCTTCGCGCTCTGGAAGTGCCGACGCGGACGCTGAGAGGCCTTCCCGACGAGTTCATCGACGGCATAGCCGCGCGCTGCAACATCCTGGGCGACGACACGCCCGAGAACCGGCTCGAAAACTGGGATCCGGTCTGGCGCGGCGGGCGCGGCAGCGGCGGCGTCCACATCCTCGTCATGCTCAATGCCGAGATGGGGCCCGACGGCGAGCCGGTGCCCGAGCTGGACCAGCTTTGCGCCGAGATTGCCGGCATGGCCGGAGGCGATTCCGGCGTGCGCCTGCTCAGCGGCCACCGCGGGCCGAACCCGGAGTGGCAGTGCCTCGCGGCGCTCAAGGATTCGCGAGGGCTGCCCTGCGCGAAGGAGCATTTCGGCTTCACCGACGGCATCGGCGATCCGGTGTTCGAAGGCCAGTATCCGCAGGGCGCGGAGAAAGCGCGGGCGGTCGGCTTCGGCGCCACCGACGGGGAGGGCCGGTGGCGCCCGCTCGCGACCGGCGAGTTCCTGCTGGGCTGGCCCGACGAGGCGCAGGAG
>JBKBVA010000078.1:0-9857 GCA_046289665.1 Allosphingosinicella sp. | reverse complement strand
CCCGAAGGGTGGTGGAGGGGTAGAGGCCGCAGTCGCTGCCGTCCTGCGCCGGTACCACCGGAGCGGGGCCTTGTACCCCTCCACCAGGCTGCGCCCGACGGCTGCTGCGCAGCCGGCTCCGGCTCTCGGCATGCCCCCGGCATGCCGATCCGCCTACGCCCCCCTCCCCACCCGCTCCGCGGGCGGGGAGGCAGTGGATGGCCCCCCGCCTCATCCCACCATCCACGCCATGGCGGCGCGGGCGGTGTGCATGCGGTTTTCCGCCTGCCGCCAGACCGCGCTCGCGGCGCCGTCGATCACCTCGGCGGTCACTTCCTCGCCCCGCCGGGCGGGAAGGCAGTGGAGGAAGACGGCGCCGTCGCTCTTCGCCATCAGATCGGCGTCGACCCGGTAGGGCGCCAGCGCGCGCATCCGCGCCGCCGCCTCGCTTTCGTCGCCCATCGACACCCAGACGTCGGTATAGACCGCCCGCGCGCCCTTCACCGCCTCGGCCGGGTCGGCGGTCTGGGTGACGCCGTCGGGCAGGGCGTCGAGGCCGTAGCCCTCCGGGCTGGCGATGACGAGCTCCGCCCCGGCCAGCGCGCAGGCCTCGGCGAGCGAGCGGGCGACATTGTTGTTGCCGTCGCCGACATAGGCGATGCGCACGCCGGCGATCCGCCCGACCAATTGGCCGATCGTCAGCAGGTCGGCGAGCGCCTGCAGCGGATGGGCGCGGTCGGAGAGCATGTTGAGCACCGGCACGTCGGTCGCCGCCGCCATCGCGCCGAGCACCTTGTGGTCTTTGACCCGGGCGGCGATGAGGGCGTGGTAGCAGGCGAGCGTGCGCGCCACGTCCTCGGGCGTCTCGCGCGTGCCGAGGCCGACTTCCTCCTCCTGGATGTAGACCGGGTGGGCGCCCAGCTGCACCGCCGCCATCTCCATCGAGTTGCGGGTGCGCGCGCTCGGCTTCTGGAAGACGAGGGCGACGCCGCGCCCGGCGAGCGGCCGGCCGAGATCGCCCTGCTGCGCCAGGGTCAGGATCTCCTCCAGCGCCGCGCGGTCGAGGTCGGCGATCTCGATCAGGTCCCTCACCACGCTTTCTCCCGCTTCACCATCGTGCCGATGCCCTCGTCGGTCAGCAATTCGATCAGCAGGGCATGCTCGACCCGCCCGTCGATGATGTGGGCGGTGCCGACCCCGGCATCGACCGCGTCGGCGCAGGCCTGGAGCTTGGGGATCATGCCGGCGCTGACGCTCTCGTGGGCGATCCGGCCGCGCAGCTCGGCGGAGGTGAGGCGCGGCACCAGGCTGGTCTCGTCCTTCACGTCCTCGAGCAGGCCGGGCGCGGCGGTGAGGTAGACGATCTTCTCCGCCCCCATCGCCACGGCGATGGCGCGGGCCGCCTCGTCGGCGTTGACGTTGTAGGGGTGGCCGGTCTCGTCCGCCCCGATCGTCGAGACGACCGGCGCCAGCCCCTCGTCGAGCAGGCGGTGCAGCACCGAGGCGCGCACCGCGGTGACGTCGCCGACATAGCCGAGCGAGGAATCGCGCGGCGTCACCGTCAGCAGGCCCGCATCCTCGCCCGAGACGCCGACGGCGACCGGCTCGTCCAGCGCCTCGCGGTTGATGGTGGCGACGAGGTCGCGGTTGATCTTGCCGACCAGCACCATCCGGACGATCTCGAGCGTCTCGGCGTCGGTGACGCGCAGCCCGTCGCGAAATTCCGGCTCCTTGCCGACCCGCCGCATCATCGCGTCGACCTGCGGCCCGCCGCCATGGACGAGCACGCAGCGCACGCCGACGCTGCGCAGGAGGAGCATGTCCTGCGCCAGCGCCTTGTCGAGCGCCTTGTCGATAGCGGCCCCGCCGAGCTTCACCACCACCGCCTTGCCGGCGAAGCGGCGGATATAGGGCAGGGCCTGGACGAGAACGCCCGCGGTTTCGGTGGGAGTCATGCGCCGGCCGTCACCCCGGCGAAGGCCGGGGTCTCGTGGGATGAGGGACGCCTGCGTTTCTTCCGGCCTGAGATCCCGGCCTTCGCCGGGATGACGTGAGGGTGGGCGTTCATGACGTTTTGCTGTTCTCTTTGATGTAGCCCGGGCCGAGGTCGATCCCGATCGTCCGCGCCGATCCGGTGCCGAGGCCGAGCGAGACTTCGATCTCGATCCGCTCGTTGGCCATGTGCGCGGCGACCGCGGCGTCGTCATGGGCGATCGCCGCGCCGCCCCGCGCCACCACCACGCCGCCGTAGGAGACCGCGCTCTTCTCGGTCTCGAAGGCGACGCCCGCCGATCCCGCCGCGGCGAGCAGCCGCCCCCAATAGGGATCGCCGCCATACCAGCTGCACTTGACCAGGTTGTTCTCGGCGATGCCCTTCGCCGCCGCCCGCGCCTCCGCGTCGGACGCGGCGCCGGAGACGGTGAGGGCGACCATCTTCGTCATGCCCTCGGCGTCCTTCGCCATCTGGTAGGTCAGATCCTCGCACAGCCGGTGCACCGCGTCGGCGAATTCGGCGAGGTCGGGCCGCCCGCGCCGCCCGGAAGCGAGCAGGATCGCCGTGTCGTTGGTCGAGGTCGCGCCGTCGACGTTCAGCGTGTTGAACGTGCGGTCGACCGCGTCGCCGAGGATGCGCTGCAGTTCGTCCCGCCCGACGTCGGCGTCGGTGGTGAGGAAGGCGAGCATCGTCGCCATGTTCGGCGCGATCATCCCGCAACCCTTGGCCATGCCGCCGAGCGTGAAGGTCGATCCCGGAAAGACCATGCTCTTGGGGTGGGTGTCGGTGGTGAGGATGCCCTTGGCCGCATCTTCCGCGCCGGCCGGCGAGAGCGATTTCGCCAGCTTCGGCACGGCGGGAAGGATCGCCTCCATCGGCAAAGGCTCGCCGATGATGCCGGTCGAGCAGACCAGCACGTCGGCTGCGTCGAGGCCCAGCGCCTCGGCCGTCGCCGCCGTCATCGCCTCCGCATCGGCCATGCCGCGCGCCCCGGTGCCGGCATTGGCATTGCCCGAATTGACGACGATCGCGCTCGCCTGTCCGCCATTCTCCTCCAGCCGCCGGCGCGACAGCACCACCGGCGGCGCGACGAACCTGTTTTGCGTGAACACGGCGGCCGCCGTCACCGGCCGGCCGTCGTCGGTCGCCACCATCGCCATGTCGTGCCGCCGCCGCTTGATGCCGGCATGGCAGCCCGACGCCACGAAGCCTTCGGCCGCGGTGACGCTCACGGCCAGATCCCGACGCGGGCGAGGCCGGCCGTTTCGTCCTGGCCGAGCATGAGATTGGCGCACTGGATCATCTGTCCGGCGGCTCCTTTCACGAGGTTGTCGAGCGCCGCGATGGCGAGCACGCGGCCGGTGCGCGCATCGTAGCGCGCCGTGAGGTGGACGGCGTTGGACCCCAGGGTCCATTTGGTCGAGGGGGGCGCTTGCGAAACGTGGACGAACGGTTCGTCTTCGTAGGCGGCCCGAAGCGCTTCGAGCGGATCGCACGGGCCCCTGGCGACCCCGTAGCAGGTGGCGAGGATGCCGCGGTTCATCGGCGCGAGGTGCGGGGTGAACAGGATCGTGCCGCCCAGCGCCATCTCCATCTCCGCGGTGTGGCGATGGGTGAGGAGGCCGTAGGCGGTGAGATTCTCGTCCACCGTCGCGAAATGCGTCTCCTCCTTCAGCGCCTTGCCCGCGCCGGTGACGCCCGAGGCGGCGTCGACGACGATCGAGCCGGGCTCGATCAGGTCCATCAGCGGCTTCAGCGCGAGGATCGCCGAGGTCGGGTAGCAGCCCGCCGCCGCGACCGTGCGGCTGGCGGCGATGTCCGCCCGGTTGAGCTCGGGAATGCCGTAGACGAAGCGGGAGAGAAGCTCCGGCGCATGGTGCTCCTCACCGTACCAGCGGGCATAGTCGGCGGCATCGTCGAGCCGGAAATCGGCGCCGAGGTCGACGAACGCCGCGCCGCGGGCGATGATCTCCGCCGCGACCGCCTGCGAATGGCCGTGCGGAAGCGCGGCAAAGACGAGGTCGATGCCGTCGAGCAGGTCGGGCGAGAAGCGCTCCACCACCGCGTCCGGATAAGCGAGGGCGAGGTGCGGGTGCACCGAGGCGAGCGCCTGGCCCGCCTGGCTGTCGCCGAACAGGCGCACGGGGCGAAAGGCGGGATGCGCGGCGCACAGCCGCAGCAATTCCGCGCCGACAAAGCCCGAGGCTCCGAGGATGGCTGTGCGAATCATGGGCCGGCGCCTATGCACCGGCATGAATAATTATGCAACTGCATGCATAATCATCCATTTTGCGCCGCCGCTCCTCCGGCGGTATAAGCGGCGCCTGTCCGGAGAAGGTGACGACGATGCGTGCACTGCCCCTTTTTGTCCTCCTCGCCGGCTGCGCCGCGACCGGCGCCTCGACCTCCGGCGCCGAGGATCTCGCCCGCGAGCTCGAAGGCCGGGTCGCCGGCCCCGCCGAGCGCTGCATCAGCGCCAATCCGCCGCACAACCTCACCCCCGTCGACGCGCGCACGCTCACCTATCGCGACGGCGGGACGATCTGGGTCAACCGGATGGAGGCGGACTGCCCGGGGCTGCGCGCCTACGACCGGGTGCTGGTCGAGAGCCAGGGCAGCCAGTTCTGCCGCGGCGACCATATCCGCTCGCTGGAGCCGGTCGGCGGCATTCCCGGGCCGGTCTGCTTCCTCGGCGACTTCACGCCCTACCGCCCCCGCCGCTGAGCCCTCACAGCCGGGCCAGCGCCGCCCGCGGCCCTTTCGTCCGGATCGCCTCCGCCCCGCGCGCGACGGCGGCGCGGAAGGCGGGGTTCGCCGCCAGGCGCTCGGGAAAGACCTGGCGCAGGCCGAGCAGGGCCGCGACCGGATCGGCCCTGCGGCCGGCCGCGACCAGCGCGCTCGCCAGCGGATCGACGATCTCCGCCCCGTTCCTCGCCTGGCGTTCGACGAACGCCATCCACCCCGCCACCGCGGCGGCCGGGCGGTCGATCGGGCGCCCGGCGTCGAGCGCGTCGCCGATCGTGTCGAGCAGCCGGTAGGGGAGCTTCTGCGAGCCGTCCCAGGCGATCTGCGCCAGCCTGTGCCCGATCGCCGGGTTGCGGAACCGGGCGAGGATCTCCGCCGCATAGGCCTCGAGGTCGAGCGGGGAGGGGAGGAGGGTCGGGATCACGTCCTCGCGCACCATTCGCGCGACGAAGCCGGCCAGCGCCGCATCCTCCATCGCCTCGGCGACGGTGGCGTGGCCGGTCAGCAGGCCGAGATAGGCGAGGCTCGAATGGGCGCCGTTCAGGATGCGCAGCTTGGCTTTCTCCCAGCCGCCGACATCCGCGGCCATCGTTGCGCCCGCCGCGGCGAGATCGGGCGCGCCGGCGGGCAGCACATCCTCGATCACCCAGGCGCAATAGGCCTCGCGGCTGACCGGGATCGCGTCGTCGAGACCGGTTTCCTGCCGCACCAGCGCCCGGAGCCGTTCGTCGGTGGCGGGCGTGATCGAATCGACCATCGTGTCCGGGAACGCCGCCTCGCCGGCGATCCAGCGCGCCAGCTCGGGATCGCGCCGCTGCGCGAAGGCGGCGACGGCCGCGCCGAGCTTGCGGCCGTTCGAGACCATGTTGTCGCAGCACAGCGCGGTGAAGGGCGGCAGGCCGGCGGCGCGGCGGTCGGCGAGGCCGAGGGCGAGCCAGCCGACGATGCTCACCGGCGCGTCGGGCGCCGCGAGGTCGTGCTCGATGTCGGCGTGGCCGAAATCGAGCGTGCCGTCGCCGGCGAGGCAATAGCCTTTCTCGGTGACGGTGCTGGAGGCGATGCGGATCGCCGGGTCGGCGAGCAGCCGCCGCACCTGCGCGCTTTGGCCGGGGCCGAAGAAGGCATTGTGCGCGCCGAGCGTCCGAAAGCGCGGCTCCGCATCGAGGATGGCGAGGGTGTAGAGCCCGTCCTGCCGCGCCAGCGCCTCGACCGTGCCCGCCGAGCGGAGCGACACCGCGGCGATCCCCCAGCGCGGATCGTCCGGCAGCAGCCGGTCGACATAATCGGCCTGATGCGCCCGGTGGAAGGCGCCGGGGCCGAAATGGACGATGCCGGTGGTCAGCCGCTCGCGATAGGACGGGGGAGTCAGGGTTCGCGCTCCTTGCATGCGACGGTAACCGGTGTCAGATAGCTAGACGCTCCCGCTCCGGCGGGCAAGGACAGGATGATATGCCAAGGCCCCTCACGCTCCACCCCGACAGGCTGTTCCCGACCGACCGCGGCACGCGCGGCCTCGCCCGCGCGTTGTATTCGCAGGTTGCGGGCCTGCCGATCGTCAGCCCGCACGGCCATACCGATCCCGCCTGGTTCGCCGACGACGCGGCGTGGAGCAACGCCACCGAATTGCTGCTCGCGCCCGACCATTATCTCTACCGCATGCTCTATTCGCAGGGTGTCCCGCTCGATGCCCTGGGCGTGCCGGGCCGCGCCGGGCCGTCGGCGGCCGACCCGCGCGAGGCGTGGCGGCTGTTCGCGGCGCACTGGCACCTGTTCCGCGGCACGCCGTCGCGCCTGTGGCTCGACCATGTCTTCGCCGAGCTGTTCGGCCTCGAGGTCGAGCTCGCGCCGGAGACGGCGGACCTCTATTTCGACCGGATCGGCGAGGCGCTCGCCACCCCCGCCTGTCGCCCGCGTGCCCTGTTCGAGCGGTTCGGCATCGAGCTGCTCGCCACCACCGAGGGGCCGCACGAGGAGCTCGTCCACCACGCGGCGATCCGGCGCTCGGGCTGGGAGGGGCGGGTGGTCACCACATACCGGCCCGATGCGGTGATCGATCCGGAGCATGAGGAGTTCGCCGCCGCCCTCGCCCGCTTCGCCGAGCTGTCCGGCGAGGACGTGCACAGCTGGTCCGGCTATCTCGCCGCCCACCGGAAGCGCCGCGCCGATTTCCGCGCGATGGGCGCCACCGCCACCGACCACGGCCATCCCACCGCCCGGACCGCCGACCTCGCGCCGCCGGAGAAGGAATCGCTCTTCCGCCGCATCGTCTCCGGCACCTGGTCGCCCGAGGATGCCGAGCTGTTCCGCGCCCAGATGCTGACTGAGATGGCGGCGATGAGCGCTGAGGACGGCATGGTGATGCAGGTCCATCCGGGATCGTTCCGCAACCACAATCGCGGCCTCCACGCCGCCTTCGGGCGCGATAAGGGCGCCGACATCCCGACGCGCACCGATTATGTCGCGGCGCTGAAGCCGCTGCTCGACCGGTTCGGCACCGAGACGCGGCTGTCGATCATCCTCTTCACGCTGGACGAGAGCGCCTATGCCCGCGAGCTCGCCCCGCTCGCCGGCCACTATCCGTGCCTGAAGCTCGGCCCGGCCTGGTGGTTCCACGATTCGCCCGAGGGCATGCGCCGCTTCCGCGAGGCGACGACCGAGACGGCGGGCTTCTACAACACGGTCGGCTTCAACGACGACACGCGCGCCTTCCTGTCGATCCCGGCGCGGCACGACGTCGCCCGCCGCGTCGACTGCGCCTTCCTCGCCCGCCTGGTCGCCGAGCACCGCCTCCACGACTGGGAAGCGGCCGAGCTGGCGCACGAACTCGCCTACGGCCTGGTGAAGCGGGCGTACAAGCTGGACTGAGGGGAGGCGCGGGTTCTTTCCTCCCCACACGTCATCCCGGCGCAGGCCGGGATCTCGTGGAGGATTGGCACCGGCGTTTTTTCCGGCCTGAGATCCCGGCCTTCGCCGGGATGAAGGATTGGGGCGCGGAAGCGCTTGCGCCGGCGCGCATGCTCCGACACTTTGGGATCCCGTCCGAACGCCGCAACCGAAAGCCACGCCCTTGACCAGCGACTTCTACCGTATCCGCCGCCTGCCGCCCTACGTTTTCGCCGAGGTGAACGCGATGAAGGCGGCGGCGCGGGCGCGCGGCGAGGACATCGTGGATCTCGGCATGGGCAATCCCGACGGGGCGCCGCCGCCGCATGTGCTCGACAAATTGTGCGAGGTCGCCCGCGACCCGCGCGCCCACGGCTACTCCGCCTCGAAGGGCATAGCCGGGCTACGCCGCGCGCAGGCGGGTTATTATGCGCGCCGCTTCGGGGTCGATCTCGATCCGGACGCGGAGGTGATCGTCACGCTCGGCTCGAAGGAAGGGCTCGCCAACCTCGCCCAGGCGATCACCGCGCCGGGCGACGTCGTGCTGGCGCCCAATCCCTCCTATCCCATCCACCAGTTCGGCTTCATCATCGCCGGGGCGGCGATCCGCTCGATCCCCGCCGCGCCGGGGCCGGACTTCTTCACCCGGCTCGAACTGTCGCTGCGTTATTCGGTGCCGCGGCCCTCGGTGCTGGTGATCGGCTATCCTTCCAATCCAACCGCTTATGTCGCGGACCTGCCATTCTACGAGAAGGTGGTGGACTTCGCTCGCGCCCACGGCCTGTGGGTGATCAGCGACCTTGCCTATGCGGAAATCTATTTCGGCGACACGCCGACCCCGTCGATCCTCCAGGTGCCGGGCGCGATGGACGTGGCGGTCGAGTTCACGTCGATGTCGAAAACCTATTCGATGGCCGGCTGGCGGATCGGCTTCGCGGTCGGCAACCGGGAGCTGATCGGCGCGCTGGCGCGGGTGAAATCCTATCTCGACTACGGCGCCTTCACGCCGGTGCAGGCCGCGGCGGTGGCGGCGCTGAACGGCCCGCAGGATATCGTCGCGGCCAATCGCGCGCTCTACAAGGCGCGGCGCGACTGCCTCGTCGAGAGCTTCGGCCGCGCCGGCTGGGAGATCCCGCCGCCCGCCGCCTCGATGTTCGCCTGGGCGCCGATCCCGGAGGCCTACCGGCACCTCGGCTCGATGGAATTCGCGAAAAGGCTGCTGCTCGAAGCGGGCGTGGCGGTGAGCCCCGGCGTCGGCTTCGGCGAGGAAGGGGAGGGGTTCGTGCGCATCGCCCTCGTCGAGAACGAGCAGCGCATCCGCCAGGCGGCGCGCGGCCTGAAGAAGTTTCTCGCCAAGGGGT
This sequence comes from Allosphingosinicella sp., assembly GCA_046289665.1. Taxonomy (GTDB): domain Bacteria; phylum Pseudomonadota; class Alphaproteobacteria; order Sphingomonadales; family Sphingomonadaceae; genus Allosphingosinicella. Next base: position 896 of record JBKBVA010000078.1, on the reverse strand, counting down.
GAGGGGAGGGCGCCGGCGCTGCTCGGCCGGTCGACGGGGACGGGCGGCCGATCGCGAAAAATCGTCCCCTTGAAACCCTTTAACCGCTTTCTACATTGAAGCTGACGCGCCGTTGTATCCCCCCTTTACGGCGGTGCGTTGCGCCTCTTCCACGGGGCGCTTCCTCCCTGAACCTTGGCCACCTCGCCGCATGCGAGGTGGCCCTTTTTTTATTCGGCGGCGATCGCGGCCGGCGGCGCGAGGACGGCGTCGGCGAGGGCGCGTGCGACCGCGCCGATCAGCCGCGCGGTGCGGTCGAAGCCGGGGCCGGGGCTGCGCAGGTCAGGCCCGAGATAGACCGAGCGGTCGATCTCGATCTGCAGCGCGTGGACATCCTCTTCCGGCCGGCCGTGCGCCTCGGTGATGTGGCCGCCGGCATAAGGAAGGTTCCGCGAGACCCGGAAGCCCGCTTCGCGCACCGCCGCCTCCGCCGCCGCGACGAACTCGGGCGCCATGCTGGCGCCGTGGCGGTCGCCGAGCACGATCGGCGGCTCGCCGCCGGCGCGCGGCGGCATCGAATGGCAATCGAGCAGCACCGCGATCCCGAACGCGTTCCGCGCCTCGGCCAGCGCCGCCGCCATGTCGTTCAGCATGGCCGAGCGGATGATGCAGCCCGCGCGCCAGACCCGCGCGATGCGCGGCATGTCCAGCGCCCAGCCGAAGGCCCCCGCCGCCGTGGTCATCATCGCGAAGCCTTGCGCGTAGCACAGGATCTTGCCCGCGATCAGCGCCTGTTCCAGATCCTCCAGTGCCACCTCGGTCCGGGTCGGCGCCGGGCCGTAAAGCGCCTCGCCCGCCACCCGCTCCGCCCGCCTGGACGAGACGTTGCGCGCCATGACGGCGGCCTCGATCACCGG
>JBKBVA010000077.1:0-9982 GCA_046289665.1 Allosphingosinicella sp. | reverse complement strand
CCGACTGGCCGAACCGGAAGATGCCCGAGATCCGCTGCTTCAGCCGCCGCGCCGTCTCGATCGCGCCGCGCGCCTCGACGACTCGGAGCAGCTCGAGGATCTTCGGCGACTTGATATCGTCGGGCGCCAGGGCGCCGATCGCCGGGAAGACGTCGCGCTCGAGGCTGGCGAGGACGTCCTCGGCGTGGACGTCGGACCAGCCTCCCCGGCGATGGGCGTGCCAGCGCCGCGCGAGCTGCTCGAATGTAATTCCTGCAATTTCTGCAACGGCCGCGCTGGCGCGCGGATCTTCGCCGCGGCGCAGCTGGGCCCGGGCCTCGTCCTTCTTCTCCCTTGCGTCGGCCAGGCCGAGCTCGGGATAGTCGCCGAACGTGAGCAGCTGCTCGCGCCCCTCGAGGCGGAATTTCATTCGCCAGGTCTTCCGGCCGTTCGGCCGGACGAACAGGTAGAGCCCGCCGGCGTCGGCCATCTTGTAAGCGCGCATGCCGGCGCGCGCGGCCTTCACGGTCGCGTTGGTGAGCATCGACACCTCAAAGGAAATGCGCGATCAGTCGAGCGCTAGAGAGAAGGGGAAAGTCATGGCCGCCGCGGAAGCAATGAGGGCGATCGAAACCGCCCAGAACATCATCAACTCTTCGCTCAATGAGAATCAGAGCGACCGCATCCACTCCCAGACGCTGGCGATGGTGGGTTTGTTAAGCGCCCTGCTCCTAGAAATGGTGGAGCTTCGCAGGGAACTGGCCGAAGCCCGAAATCGGTAAAGCCAGAAATCTGGCCCGACCGCGGCGGACACGTCCTCCGCCCTGCTCAACCTCAAAATCGGCAGAAATCCGAAGAATATGCGCATATGTAGATATGCGCATACCCCGACCCGCACCCCCACCTGGTCGCGGCTAGATCAGCCGCCACTGATGATGAGCTCGCCGGCGCGCTTGCCAGCGCCGGTCGCCGCCGTGGCGATCGTGTAAGTGGTCTCCACTTCCTCGAGCTCGAAGCGCCTGAAGACCTCGCGGACGCCGGGCGTATCGTTGATCGATAGGACGAACTTGCCCTGTATCCCGGCGAGCTGCTCGGCCAGGCGTTCGAAGTCTCCGCGAGCGAACGCATCGCCGTAGTCTCCCTCACAGTTCCAGTAGGGCGGATCGAGATAGAACAGGGTCTCGGGCCCGTCGTATCGCCGGATGAACTCGGCAAAGGGCAGCTGCTCGATCACGACGCCGGCCAGGCGCTCGTTGAGCTCCGCCAGCATCGGCTCAAGCTTGGTGACGTTGAAGCGCGCGGGCGTTCGCTTATCGACGCCGAAATTGCGACCGACAATCTTGCCGCCGAACGCCAGCCTCTGGACGTAGAGGAAGCGCGCTGCGCGCTGCAGGTCGGTGAGCCGATCTCCGGGCAGCGCCAGCAGGCGCTGGAACTCGGCGCGGCTGGTGATCCGCCAGCGCAGCATGTCGATGAAGTAGGGATAGTGCTCCTGGAGCACGCGGTAGAGCGTGACGACGTCGCCGGAGATGTCGTTGATGACCTCGGCCGCAGGCTTGCTCGAGCGGCGAAGGAAGACGCCGCCCATGCCGACGAACGGCTCGGCATAGGTCCGGTGGGGAATGCTCTCGATGATCTGGCAGAGTCGTCGAGCGAGATTGCGCTTGCCGCCCAGGTACGGGGCAGCCGGAGAGACCGGCCGAACGGCCGTTAATGTTGATTCCATCGCTGAAGTGAGTCCAGAAGGGCCCCGCCCGGTGCACGGGCGCGGGGCGTTAGCGGCTGGGCCAGCCGCGCGTGAGGGGCAATCTGCCAGGGTTCCCGTCGGTTGCTGGGTTGCCGCCCAGCACCCCCGCTCCGGCCCTTGGCCGCGCGGCGGTGTCTCGAATTACCACCCGATCCGCCGGCGTCGCAAGTGCTGCGCCTGCCGGAAAAATGAAGGGCCGCCGCGATCGGAAGCGACGGCCCTCCCCTGTTGCGTCCCGCGCTAGCGCGCGGCCGCCTGCTCGCTCAGCTGCTCGCCCTCCTGGACGAGCTGGTCGACATGGTTCTGCAGCTCGGCGCCGGGCGATCCCGGCGGGGGCTGGGTGCCGACGGCGTCGCGGATCTCGTCCTGGGCAAGGCGCGCGTCGCGAAGCGCCCGATCGGCGAGCCGCTGGGCCGCCTCGCGATCGCCGCGCTCGAGCGCCTGGCGGGCGAGGTCGATGCCGACCTTCACGTCGCTGATGATGATGCGGATCCGGGTCGCCGTCTCGGAGTCAACCAGGCCGTTCGCCTCGGCCGCGTCGACCAGAACCCGGCCGACGTCGGCGACGGCCTCGGCGCGGTTGAGATGGGCGTTGATGTCGCCGGCGCAGCCGGCCGAGACGACGATGCCGGCGCACGCCAGCAGCGCCGACGCTGCGATGAGCAGCTTGCGCATGATGTTTCTCCTGGGAAGAGCCGGGCCCCGGCCGGCGAATGAGGGGCTAAGCCGGCGCCGGCGCGGCGCGGGCTATCTGGTGAGCAGCCAGGCGCCCGTGGCGAGGCCGAGCACGCCGCCGATCGCGAGCCACGCGGCGGCCGAGAGGACGCCCAGGCCGCAGATCTTCACCGCGCGAGCTCGAAGTGAGGGCCGTCGATGAAGGCGGTCTTGCCGGCGCCGTGGCGCCTGGCGACGTAGGAATTCACGGCCTGCTCGAGGCCCTTCGGGTCGCCGGGCAGCTCGAGCAGCTGCCGGTCCCAGACGCCGCCCCAGATCAGCTTCACGCCGAGCGCGAACGCGGCCTCGCGAACGGCTGCCGTGACGGCGAAGATCGGCTTCCACTCCCAGCGCAGCTTGCCGTTGATGTACGGGACCAGGTCGACCGCATGGCCGAAGCCGTCGCCCTGCTTCATGTGCTTTGACGCCATCGTCTTACTGACACCGCGAGCGACATAGGCCCGCTGCTCGGCGACGGTGCGAAGCCCGTCATGGACCGAGAAGTCCTGGCCCGAGATGGCGATCGCGCGCTCGACGGCGCGGACCAGGTCCGGGTGTACGCCAGTGAGCTCGGCGCGCGACTGCGCGCCCAGGGCATAGGGCATGACTTGCTCCGATATTGAGGTTGGGCGGCGCCGCCGACGTCAGTCGGCTTCGGGACCGACCAGGCTCTTGAAGGCCGCGGCGATTCGCTCGAGCTGCAGATGAGCCCGGGCGGCGACGATCGCCGCGGCGGCGGTGACGAGGCCGCCGGACACGCCGGCGGCGGTGATCAGCAGGACCTGTTCAGACATTTTCGAGCCTCTTCGTGACGATCGACTGCAGGGCATGGAGAAGGAAGGCGAAGCCGAGCGCGCCGGACGCCATCGAGCCGAGCACGACGAACGGGACAGACAGCGACCAATGGTAGGATGCGGCCGTCCACAGCGCCCCGAACGCCGGCAGCGCCGCAATCTCGCCGACCAGCGTCCACAGCCGCTTGCGCTTCCATGCGGCCAGGGCGGCGGGATCCTCGGGCGGCGGGTCGTTGCTGATCGACAGGCCCATGCGCGCGAGCAGCGCCGTGAGGGCGGCCGCGCACGACAGAAGAAAGATGAGCGCGGGCTCCTGCACCTGCATCGGCGAGCTCCTGGGTCAGAGTTGGGAAGGCGGCGACCGCCGGGTGATCACGCGGCGAGAAGCGCCGCGAGCTGGGTTGCGAATTCCGATTCCGCGTCGAAGCCCTGCAGCTCCTCGAGCGTTCGCTCCGGATCGTCGATCCAGGCGCGAAGCTGCCGGCCCACGGCGTGGCAGCGGGACACATACAGGCCTGCCGCCTTTCCGATGGCGATCGCGTCGAAGGCGGATAGCTGGACAACGACATTGTCGCCCATGGTGAAGTCCTCGCTGAAGGCGACGAGGCTCGGATCGAACGGACGCCCTTCCGCGGCCGCGGCCATCTGTTCGTCCTGGATCGCGAAGCTGGCCATCTGGGTCAAACCGCTGAGCTTTATCTTCGAACGGTCGTCGGTGTTCACCGGGTGGCCCAGCGGCGTGTCGGCCAGCCCGTCCTCGCAGCGGTCCCGAACCCTCTTCACCGCCTCCCATGCTTCGGCTCGAGCGTCGCCGATGGTCGGGTTCAGGCGCTCGAAATGATGTGGCCAACGCCCGCGCTCGATCCGCGGATGAAGGATGACGTTCTCGTCGGCGACCACCCGGAACTCGAGAACGTCGGCGCCGGCCGCGACCAGCTCGCCCTCGAAATTGTGGGAGCGCCACGCCGCATGGTCGATGCTCGCCGGGTCGCTCGGCTCCGGAAAGCCGTCGCTGACGCGGATGATCTCCCCCACCACGAAATCAGCCAGCGCCTGGTCGAAGGTCCGCTTCATCCGTTCGTCCCCGTGATCGTGCCGGCGCCCGAATAGGTGACGGTGTGCCCGTTGCGGCGGATCGCGTAGCCCGCGGCTCCACCGCTGCCGCCTCCGCCAGTTGCATATCCGCCGCCACTGCTGCCGGAATTGGCCCCGCCGCCGCCGCTGGCTCCGCCTGCCCCGCCGCCGCTGGTCGTGCCGCTCGATCCCGCCGAGCCGGGGAAGGAGCCGCCGCCGCCTGCGCCGCCGGCTCCATTCGGAGCGCCACCGCCACCGCCACCGCCGCCATAGACGACCGAGTTTTCGTCGATCGGGCCGCCGCCGGAATCCAGGAAACCCGCACCGCCGGTTCCGCCTCCGCCGCCGGCTCGGATCGTTCCTGCGTTGGTGATCGTGAGGGGCACCCGCATATGGATCGCGTCGCCACCCGCATAGCCGGTGAAGCCGCTGCTTGTGTCGCCGCCACCGCCGCCCCCGCCGCCGCCGCCGTCAACGATGCCGCCGGAGTCGATCTGCAGCGTCAGCGCGATCGTGTAGCCCGTCGGCCAGGAGCCGGTGTCGATCGCGATGCCGCCGGAAGTCCCGGAGCCGCCAAGCCCGCGGACGGTGACCCCGTTCGGAACGACGAACGTGATCGTCGCATTCGAAAGGCCGGTGTAGCCGGCAGCGTCGGCGAGCGAGCGCAGGTTCACGGTGCCTGTCGTCGACGTCAGGTTGATCGTCGCGCTGAAGGCTCCTGGCGGAGTCGCAGGAGTGCCGGGCGCGCCGGGCGCGGCATAGACGTCCCAGTAAGTGTTCGCCTGGGCGTTCCCACTCGGGGCGTTGGCCGTGGTTGAGGTCGAGGCGACGTAGGACCCGCCGTTATAGGTGACGAGGTCGCCCGCCAGATACGCCGTCGAGCTGCTATAGGCTCCGCGCGGGACGATGTCGTTGAGGCGCCGTGGCGTGGTCCATGTCCCGATCAGCGTCCCTGCGAAGGTCTTGAGCGCCGTCGACATCCACAGCGCGCCGGTGCCTCCCGGCACGCCGTCCGACCAGCCGGCGGGATTGTTGCCCGTTGGCGTCGAGGGGACGGTCGACTGGCGGATGAACTTGACGTCGCGATAGTTGCCGTCGGAGCCGTCCTCGCCGTCGGAGCCGCGAGCCGCGCCGAAGGTTAGCTGGGCCGACGCGCCGACGTCACCGAAGCTGGTATCGAGGTGCAACGCGGCGCTGACGGGCACGGCAGGGAAGGAGTGGAACGGTGAAGCGCCGTTCTTGCGGCACTCGATCACATCGCCGACGTGCTCCATCGTAATGGTGTCGCCCGCTGCGTAGGTGATCCCGCCTCCGCCAAGAACCGGCGTGCCGTTCACATATCCGTCGATAGTGCCAGCGTTCGTTAGATGAAGCACATAGTCGATGGTCTCGAAGCTTGCGTTCGTCGTGGGATCACTGTTCAGGCCGAACATGATATGCTTGTTCGCCTGCGCCGGGATGCAGGTGACGCGCGCTCCGACGAGCTTCTCGGCAGAGTAGGTCTGCTCGTTCCAGCCGACGCCGCCGCTCGCCTTGGTGAACGTCGAGCCGCTGCGGGTCATTCCCGCGCTGGTGACAGGCGTCCACGAGTTCGTGCCGGCTGCACCGATTTCATTGAACGTGACCGAGTTCACAGTCCCGTTGAGTGAGTTGATGCTCAACACGCCGGCCAGCGGGATCGTCTCGCTGACGCCGTTCCAGGTGTAAACGACATCAGTATTCTTCAGCGCGACGATCGTAGTGCCGCGCCGCTCAAGCGCGAGCACGTCCGTCGCGGTGAACGTGATGCCGAGATTGCTACCGCCCGCACCTGTGATCTGCGCCAACTGCCCGTTGAACAGTTCGAGGCCGTAGGGAATGTTCGGGTAATTACTGCCGCTGCTCTCCGGAGTGGGGGCAAACCCGATGATCACATCCTGCGTAGTGGCCGGAGCCTTGCAACTGATACGGGGCCGCAGGAACTTCTCGGCCGTGTAGAAGCCCTCGTTCCAGGCATTGCCGTTGCCCGTCTTGGTGAAGGTCGAGCCGTTGCGGCTGATGTTCGCGCTGGTGATGGGATTCCATGCGAGGGTGCCGGGGGTGCCCGTCGCGCCGGTTGCGCCGGTCTTGGACTTCGTGAGCGTAAAGCGCTTCGTGAGGGTGGCGCCGGTCGGCGTATGGGTCGCGGTGATGTCCAGCCACGCCTGATCGGACGTCACATTGTTGATGACGTAAGCACCGGTCGCGGCCGTGACCTCGGCATTGATGCCGCTGCTCGGGAAGAACGCCGACAGCGCGAACGTGCAGCTTGAGGTGACGTCCTGGGTGCCCAGGAAGACCTTCATGTTGCCGCCAGCGCCTGCGTAGCTGGCGACGTTGCCGTCCTTGTCCGCGGGAACCGTGTGGCTCTCGTTCGTCAGGTAGCCGGTGAGGGCGTTGCTGCCGCGCTGCACCATCTGCAGGTCGATCGTGTCGCTCACGCCGTCGCGCGCCACCTTCAGCAGCACGCCTTTGGTCGAGCCGCGGGCGGTGTTGAAATCAGGCGCGCCGAGGCTGAGAGCCGGGACGTTGGCAAAGACCATGTCATTGCCGCTCGAGGTCGCCCCTCCGCCGTGAGCAATATATGTATTGGCGTTGATCTGGGTGCCGTCGGCTCTGAACAGCGACACCGTGATGTTACCCGTCGCGTTCTGCGACTGGATCGTGAAGAATGTCGTCTGCGATGCCGGGTCGAGCGCGCCTGCCGAGTCATAGCTGATCAGCCGCCGGTCAGCCGTCAGATGGAGCAGCTTCGCGTTCGCCCCATCCTGCCCGACATAGCGCGACCAGGTGTAGTCGGCAGGGTTCGTGCTCTCGGTGGCCGTCGTCTTGTTGGGCGCGACGCCGATATAGGCCCGGCTACCAGGTGCGCCGGTCGTGAAGTTCGTCGCGCCGTCCGCGCTGTCGGCGTAGGCGATCCAGACATAGGTGGCCTGCCCCTGCGGCCCCTGCGGCCCCTGCACGCCCTGCTCGCCCACATAGCGCGACCAGGTATAGTCGGCGGGGTTGGTGCTCTCGGTCTGGGTCGTCTTGTTCGGAGCGATGCCGATATAAGTCCGGCTGCCCGGAGCTCCGTTGGTGAAGTTCGTCGAGCCGTCCGCGCTGTCGGCGTAGGCAATCCAGACATAGGTGGCCTGCCCTTGTGGCCCCTGCGGCCCCTGCACGCCTTGCGGCCCTTGCGGGCCCTGAGGTCCCTGCGGCCCCTGCTCCCCTTCCGGTCCCTGGGCCGCGAGCAGTGTCACGTTGGCGTTCGGCGGTGGCGCGCCCGCGCTCGAGACGTGGGCAGTGGTCACCGAATAGGACGAGCCCGCATGGGTGAAGAAGTCGCCGGCGTCGTAGCTCACGCCAGCTGCCCAAGCGCCGCGGTTGACGTTGCGCGTCCCGGCCTCGGTCCAGTCGGCGATCGTCCCCGCCGTGCCGGCGTTGCGGATGAAGTAGCGACCGATGTCCGTGCGGATCGCGATCTCGCCCTCGCGCACCGTCAGCGCCAGCATGGCCGCCTCGCTTGCGACGATATGCGGCCGCGCGCGATAGGCGGTGCCCGAGAGGATCGCGTCCATCTCCTCGCCGCTCGGAAGCGACGGAGTAGGCGGCGCGGTGCCGGTCTGGCCCAGCGCGAAGGGGTGCTTGGCCGTCGTCTCGCTGTCGAATGTGAGCGTCACCGCCCCCGTCGCCGGGTCGATGCGGCGCCCGGTGATCACGGCGAGCAGGTCGACGAGCCCGTCCTCGGGAAGGTCGATCGCCAACGCGTCGCCGGGCCGATAGCGGCGGAAGCGCGGCTTCAGCGGCAGCACGATCGGCGACATCTCGCGGCCGTCGACCAGCTGGTAGGCCACGAGCTGGGCCGCCTGGTCCTTGTCCTGGACGAGGTCGAGAGGATATTCCTCCTGGCGCTCCTCCCCGTCCTCGAGGACGTAGGCCTCGACCGAGACCAGGTCCGACTGGACCATTTCCCAATTGTGGGCTTCGGACCGGAATCGCGGGATCAGGCCGTTCTTGCGCTCCTTGGTCGGGCGCATCGCGCGGATCCTGATCTCGCCGTCGGCGAGGTCATCGCGAGTGATCGTGTCGATCGCCACGCGCGGCCGCGGATAGGTGACCGACAGCTTGCCGCCGGTCCAGCAGGGCTTGCCCCCGCCGGCCTCGCAGATCCGCTTGAGATTGTCCCAGCGGCTTCCCGGCTCGAGAATGGCGCCGCCGATCTCCCAACCGTTGGCGTCGCAATTGTTGGCGAAACCGACCCACGCCGGCCAGTCGATCGCGAGGATCGCGTCGACCGGATTGGTCGCCTCCTCGTCGGGCCCGGCGAAGCCGCAGCCGAACACCTTCTTGCCGTTCTGCCAGCGTCCGAGCGCGTAGGTGATTCCGTGGCAGCCCGGGTTTCTCGCCGCGGCGCCGCCGACATAGGTCGACTCGTCGAGCACGCGGCACCCGCCCGAGCCGCCGGGATAGACGCTGTCCTGGCGCGGATCGTAGACCACGGCGCCGTTCCAGACCGCTCCGAAGTCCGGCACCCCGGACGAGTAGACCTTGCCCTTGCGGTCGAACTTCATCGTCAGCAGGCTGGCCGCGTAGCCGGACAGCTTGTGCGCGGCGCTCCACCCGGGGATCGCCCCGAACGGCCCGCTTAGCGCCGCCGGCTGCGGGCACAGGCCGAGCTGGGTGCTGAGGTAGAGGAAATTGCGGTAGTGGCCGACCGCGTTGCCGCCGGAGAAGGCGATGGTGGCATGGTCGGCCTTGAAGGCTTCCATCCCCTGGTACGGCCCGCCGCCGCCCCAAATCATCGCCATCGATCGATAGGGGTTGGGAACGTCGTCGATCGTCGGACCGTAGCCGACGTCGTGGACCAGGACCGGAGCGATATAGGTCCGCCCCATCACATAGGGCATGGGATTGTTGGAGCCGATCCGGACGTCGTTGGTGGACCCCTGGACCGGCGGCTTCTTCTGGAGCAGCGAGGCGCCGACATTGGCAGCCAGGGCAACGCCGGCGGCGATCAGGTTGAACGGCGGCGGAAGGATGGGAGCGATGGTGCCGGCGACGGTGCCGACGACTCGAAGGACGCCGCTCATATCAATCCAGCACCCGCCATGCTGCGCGCAGCTGGTGCGGAATGATCATCACGCATTCGGCATGGTCCTGGTGCCAGCCCATGACCTTATGGTCGATCAGGACGACCGCGGCGCCGATGCCGTCCTCGTCGTCCATCACGGCGATGTCCCCGGGAAGCATCGCCGCTGGCGGGATCCGCGTGAGAAGCAGGCTGTCGAGCAGCTGCTCGACATTGTCGAAGCCGGCCCGGCGAAGAGCGCGGATCGCTCCTGCCCGGCTCCGGTAGCGGGGCAGCTTGGGCGGGCGGTGTCCCAGGCTGACCAGCAGGGCCCGGATCATCCGGATGCAATCGGCCGATTCGAAGTCGCACGGCTTGCCGCGATACTTCCGGACCAGCTTTTCCAATGCGGCATGCCGCCGCAGCAGCGGCGCACGCGTGTCGGACTTCGTCATTGTCAGCTGTCCGGATTCCGCGGCGTAAAGCGGCCGCCTCCGCCCGGCGTGCCGCCGCCGGCACCGTCGCCACCGACGGCGCCGCGCGGCGGCGAGGGCACGCCCCAGGCGACCGAGGTGCTGACGTCGATCGCGTTGTCGAGGCCGAGCT
>JBKBVA010000076.1:0-10014 GCA_046289665.1 Allosphingosinicella sp. | reverse complement strand
GAGGCGATCGACCGCCCGCACGTCCGCGTCGCCGACACCAACACCGCCCTCGACGATCTCGGCCGCGCCGCCCGCGCCCGCACCGCGGCGCGGATCTGCGGGGTCACCGGCTCGGTCGGCAAGACCGGCACGAAGGAAGCGCTCCATGCCGCGCTGGAGCGCGCCGCCCCCGGACGCGCCCACCGCTCGGTCAAGAGCTACAACAACCATACCGGCGTGCCGCTCTCCCTCGCGCGCATGCCGCGCGAGACGCGGTTCGGCGTGTTCGAGATGGGGATGAACCATGCCGGCGAGCTGGCGGCGCTGACGAGGCTGGTGCGGCCGCACGTCGCCATCGTTACCGCCATCGCCCCGGCGCACCGCGAATTCTTCGCCTCCGACGAGGAGATCGCCGACGCCAAGGGCGAGATCTTCCAGGGGCTGGAGCCCGGCGGCACCGCGCTGGTGCCGTTCGATTCGCCCCATCGCGACCGGCTGATACGCGCGGCGGAGCCGCACGCGGCGCGCATCGTCACTTTTGGCTTCGGCGAGGGCGCGGACATCCGCGCGCGCGACACGGTGGCGGCGCCGAACGGCGGGTCGCTGGTCACGGCCGTGCTGCCGGAGGCGGAGCTCACCTACACCATCTCCCAGCCCGGCGCGCACTGGGTGTCGAACTCGCTCGCCGTGCTCGGCGCGGTCGAGGCGATGGGCGGGGATCTCGCCGCCGCCGGCCTCGCGCTCGCCGATTTGCCCGGGCTCAAGGGCCGCGGCGAGCGCCGCCGCTTCGCGGTCGACGGCGGCGAGGCGCTGGTGATCGACGAAAGCTACAACGCCAATCCCGCGTCGATGGCGGCGACGCTCAAGACCTTCGCCGCGTCCCGCGTCGCCGGACGGCGGATCGCGGTGCTCGGCGCGATGCGGGAGCTGGGCGAGGGGAGCGCGGATTTCCACGCGGCGCTGGCCGATCCCGTCCAGGCCTGTGTCGATCATGCCATCCTGGTCGGCGAAGAGATGGAAGCGCTGGCGAAAGCCCTTGGACCGGCGGCGAAAATGGCGCATGTGCCGGACGCGGCGGCGGCGATCGCCTTGGTGCGGGACATGGTCCGCCCCGGCGATGCGGTGCTCGTCAAGGGATCCAACTCGATCGGACTTGCCGCCCTCGTCGAGGCGCTGGCGGGCGGTCCCTCCGGATCGCAGCCGCCAGGCCCCTCCACTCCGCTCGCGACAGGGAAGAGCTGATGTTTTTGTGGATCGCCGAACAGCTTGGCTTCCCCGGCGGCTTGAATCTCTTCCGCTACATCACCTTCCGCGCCGGCGCGGCCACCGCCACGGCCCTGTTCCTCGGCCTGCTGATCGGGCCGAAGTTCATCGGCTGGCTGCGCGTGCGGCAGGGCAAGGGGCAGCCGATCCGCATCGACGGACCCCAGACCCACCTTTCCAAGCGCGGCACGCCGACCATGGGCGGCCTGATGATCCTCACCTCGCTCACCGTGGCGATGCTGCTCTGGATGGATTTTTCCAACCGCTATCTGTGGGCGTGCCTGTTCATCACCGTCGGCTTCGGCCTGATCGGCTTCCTCGACGATTACGACAAGGTCACCAAGGCGAGCCACAAGGGCGTCTCCGCGCGCACCCGCCTCCTCGCCGAATTCCTCGTCGCCGGCATCGGCTGCTGGGTGATCAGCTGGGACGCGGGCACCGCGCTCTACATCCCCTTCTACAACGGCCCGGTGATCGATCTCGGGCCCTTCTACATCGTCTTCGCCGCCTTCGTGGTGGTCGCGTTCGGCAATGCGGTGAACCTCACCGACGGGCTGGACGGCCTCGCCACCATGCCGGTGATCATCGCCAGCCTCGCCTTCCTCGCCATCTCCTATCTGGTCGGCAACGCCGTCTTCTCCGAATATCTCGGCATCCCGCACGTGTTCGGCGTGGGCGATCTCACCGTCCTGTGCTCCGCGATCGTCGGCGCGGGCCTCGCCTTCCTCTGGTTCAACGCCCCGCCGGCCGCCGTCTTCATGGGCGACACCGGCAGCCTCGCGCTCGGCGGCGCGCTCGGCGCGATCGCGGTCGCGACCCAGCACGAAATCGTGCTCGGCATCATCGGCGGCATCTTCGTCGTCGAGGCGATGAGCGTCATCATCCAGGTCTTCTTCTACAAGAGGACCGGCAAGCGGGTGTTCAAGATGGCGCCGATCCACCACCATTTCGAGCAGATGGGCTGGTCCGAGCCGACCGTCGTCATCCGCTTCTGGATCATCAGCTTCGTGCTGGCCCTCGCCGGCCTGTCGACGCTGAAGCTGCGGTGATGCCGGCGCGCGCCTTCCACCTCCCCGTCATCCCGGCGAAGGCCGGGATCTCGGGACGAGAGGTCACGGCGGGTCTCCAAGAGACCCCGGCCTTCGCCGGGGTGACGATATGATCTCCTCCCCCGCCTTCGCCGGAAAGCGCTACGCGGTGCTCGGGCTCGCCCGTTCGGGCCGCGCGACGGTCGAGGCGCTGGTGGCGAGCGGCGCCGGCGTCATGGCGTGGGACAAGAGCGAGGAGGCGCGCGGCGGCCTGCCCGACGGCGTTCGCCTCGCCGACCCGCTGACCGCCTCGATCTACGGCTTCGACGGCGTCGTCGTCTCGCCGGGCGTGCCGCTCAACCGCCACCCGATCGCGCAGCGCGCGCGCGAGGCGGGCGTGCCGCTGATCGGCGACATCGAATTGTTCGCCCAGGCCCGCGCCACGCTGCCGGCGCACAAGGTCGTCGGCATCACCGGCACCAACGGCAAGTCCACCACCACCGCGCTCGTCCACCACATCCTGAGGACCGCCGGCGTGCCGACCACGATGGCGGGCAATATCGGCTATCCGATCCTCGGCCAGGAGCCGCTGGCGCCGAACGAGCGCGGGGTCGGGGTCTATGTGCTCGAGCTCTCCTCCTACCAGATCGACCTCACCCACGGCCTCGACTGCGACGTCGCCGTGCTGCTCAACATCAGCCCCGACCATCTCGACCGCTATGACGGCGTCGACGATTATGCCGCCGCCAAGGCGCGGCTCTTCGCGATGCAGTCGCCCGGCCATGTCGCGGTGATCGCCGCCGAGGACGATTTCACCCGCGCCATCGCCGGCCAGATCGGCGGCCGCCGCGTCCTCGTCTCCTCCGCCCAGGTGAAGGACCAGTCGCGCTGGCCTTCGCTCCAAGGCCCGCACAACGCCCAGAACGTCGCCGCCGCGGTCGCCGTCGCGCGGGCGCTGGAGATCCCCGACGCGGCCATCGCCCGCGGCCTCGCCACCTATCCCGGCCTGCCGCACCGCATGGAGCGCGTGGCGGAGAAGAAAGGCGTGCTGTTCGTCAACGATTCCAAGGCGACCAACCCGACCTCCACCGCCCCCGCGCTCGCCGCTTACCCGGCGGTGCACTGGATCCTGGGCGGCCTGCCCAAGTCCGACGATCTCGACGCCTGCGAACCCTATCTCACCCATGTCCGCGGCGCCTATACGATCGGCGAGGCCGGACCCCTGTTCGCCCGCCTGCTCGAGGGCAAGGTGCCGGTGAAGCAGTGCGAGCTGCTGGTCGAGGCGGTGGGCTGCGCGGCCGAGGCGGCACAAGAGGGCGAGGTCGTCCTGCTCTCCCCCGCCTGTGCGTCGTTCGACCAGTTCCGGGACTATGAGGCGCGCGGCGACGCGTTCCGCGCGGCGGTGGAGGCTTTGGCGTGAGGGGGAACGAATGAGCCTGGTGGACCAGATCAAGAGCAAGGGGGCGAACCGCCTCGGCCGCTCCGACCGCAGCGCCGTGGGGCGCTGGTTCTGGGAGATCGACCGCGTCCTCCTCTTCTTCGTCGCGGTGCTGATCGCGATCGGCCTGATCGCCGTCGCCGCCGCGTCGCCCGCCGCCGGGCAGCGCCTGTCGGGCGGCGGCGTGACGGTGGCGCCGCTCTACCATTTCTACCGCCAGCTGATGTGGATCGTCATCGCCATCCCGGTGATGATCGCCGTCTCGATGCTGCCCAAGACCAAGGCGCGGCGGCTCTGCCTGATCGGCACGCTGTTCTTCACCGGCCTGCTCGTGCTCGTGCCGATCATCGGCGTCGAGGTGAACGGCGCGCGGCGCTGGCTCGGCGTCGGCTTCTCGCAATTCCAGCCCTCGGAGTTCCTGAAGCCGCTCTACATCGTCTCGATGGCCTGGCTGCTGTCGCTGCGGAAGCAGGACGAGAGCCTGCCGGTCGTCCCGCTCTCGGCCGCCGTCACCGGCGTCATCGCCCTTTTGCTGATGCAGCAGCCCAATTTCGGCGAGACGATCATCTTCGCCGCCGCCTGGGTGATGCTGCTGACCCTCTCCGGCGCATCGCTGCGCTTCCTCGGCATCCTCGGCGTCGGCGCGCTGCTCGGCCTCGTCGCCGCCTATCTCTTCTACGACGTCGCGACGACCCGCATCGACGCCTTCCTGTTCGAGGGCGGCGACACCTACCAGACCGATTCGGCGCTGCGCACCCTCACCGCCGGCGGCCTGTTCGGGGCGGGGCCGGGGGCCGGGACGCGCAAGTTCCTGCTGCCCGAGCCGCATACCGACTACATCTTCTCGGTGATCGGCGAGGAATTCGGGATGATCGCCTGCCTCGCCATCGCGATCATCTACATGGTGATCGTCGCCCGCGTGCTGCTGCGCCTGCTCCACGAGGAGGACCAGTTCGTCGTCCTCGCCGCCGCCGGCCTCGTCTGCCAGTTCGGGCTGCAGGCGCTGATCAACATGGCGGTCAACGTCCAGATCGCGCCGTCCAAGGGCATGACGCTGCCGTTCATCAGCTATGGCGGATCGTCGATGATCGCGCTCGCCATCGGCATGGGCCTGCTGCTGGCCTTCACCCGCCGCAACCCCTATCTGCACCGCTCTCCCTATGTCGTGAAATGGAGCGGCCGCTGATGGTCATGTCACGCCACTACGTCCTCGCCGCGGGCGGGACCGGGGGGCATATGATCCCCGCCCACGCGCTGGCCGAGGAATTGCGGCGGCGGGGGCACCGCGTCGCTTTGGTCACCGACGACCGCGGCGCGCGCATCCCCGGCCTGTTCGAGGGCGTCCAGGTCCACATCCTCCCGGCGGGAAGGCTTTCCGGCGGTCCGGTCGGCTGGCTGAAGGCGGTCCGCAAGATCTTCACCGGCCGCGCCATGGCGTCGCGCCTCTACGAGACGTTCCGCCCGTCGGCGGTGATCGGCTTCGGCGGCTATCCCGCGCTCCCCGCCCTGATGGCGGCGCACCGCGACCGGATCCCGACGCTGATCCACGAGCAGAATGCGGTGCTCGGCCGGGTCAACCGGCTGGTCGCGAGCAAGGTCGACGCCATCGCCGTCGCCTACGACAAGGTCGACCGCCTGTCGAAGAGCCACCTCGACAAGACCCATCTGGTCGGCAATCCGGTGCGCGACGAAGTGCTGGCGCTGCGCGATCAGCCTTACCCGGCGCTGAGCGAGGACGGCATCTTCCGCATCCTCGTCACCGGCGGCAGCCAGGGCGCGAGCGTGCTCTCCAGCGTGGTGCCGGAGGGGCTCGGGATGCTGCCCGAGCATTTCCGCCGGCGCCTGCAGGTCACCCAGCAATGCCGCGCCGAGGACATCGAGGACGTGCGCGCCCGCTATGCCGGGCTCGGCATCCCGGCCGATCTCGCCACCTACATCACCGACATGCCCGACAAGCTCGCTTGGGCGCATCTCGTCATCGCTCGCGCCGGCGCGTCGAGCATCGCCGAGCTCACCGCGGCCGGGCGCCCCGCCATCCTCATCCCGCTGCCGAGCGCGACCGACGACCACCAGACCGCCAATGCCCGCGAAATGGCGAAAGCGGGCGGCGCGCGGACCATTCCCCAGCGCAACTTCACCCCGATCGAGCTCGCCAAGCAGATCCAGAAGCTCGGCCTCGAGCCCGCCGCCCTCGCCAACGCCGCCGCCCGCGCCCGCTCGGTCGGCCGGCCCGATGCGGCGCGCGACCTCGCCGACCTCGTCGAGCGCACCGGCCGCGACCTCGGCATGGACCCGCTGCCGGTGGAGGAGATGGTGTTGCGGCCGGTCCAGGGCGGTGCCTTCGCATGAGGGGGGTCGGCACCGACATCGGCATCATCCACTTCGTCGGCATCGGCGGCATCGGCATGTCCGGCATCGCCGAGGTGATGCACATCCTCGGCTACAAGGTGCAGGGCTCGGACGTCTCGGAAGGCTATGTCGTCGAGGGGCTGCGCAAGGCGGGCATTCCGGTGACGATCGGCCAGCATGCCGACAATCTCGGGGACGCCGCGGTCGTCGTCGTCTCGACCGCGATCCGCAAGGACAATCCGGAGCTGGTCTGCGCCTATGAGCGGCGCATTCCGGTCGTGCGCCGCGCCGAGATGCTGGCCGAGCTGATGCGCCTCAAGTCCACCGTCGCGGTGGCCGGCACCCACGGCAAGACCACCACCACCTCGATGGTCGCCGCGATGCTCGATGCCGGCGGCATCGATCCGACCGTGATCAACGGCGGCATCATCAACGCCTACGGCTCGAACGCGCGGCTCGGCAGCTCGGACTGGATGGTGGTCGAGGCGGACGAGAGCGACGGCAGCTTCCTGCGCCTCGACGGGACCATCGCCGTGGTCACCAACATCGATCCCGAGCATCTCGACCATTACGGCTCGTTCGAGAAGGTAAAGGACGCCTTCGTGGAATTCGTCGAAAACGTCCCCTTCTACGGCGCGGCATTGCTCTGCGTCGATCATCCCGAGGTGCAGACGATCATCCCGCGGCTGCGCGACCGGCGCGTCCTCACCTACGGCTTCGCCGCCCAGGCCGACGTGCGCGGTGACAATGTCGTGCCGATCCCGGGCGGCAACCGGTTCGACGTGTCGCTGCGCAACCGCGCCGGCGAGGTGCGCACGATCGCCGGCGTCGAGCTGCCGATGCCGGGCCGCCACAACGTCCAGAACGCGCTCGCCGCGATCGGCGTCGCGGCCGAGCTCGGCATTCCGGACGAGACGATCGCCCGCGGCTTCGAGAAGTTCCACGGCGTGAAGCGCCGCTTCACCAAGGTCGGCGAGATCGACGGCGCGACGATCATCGACGATTACGCCCATCATCCGGTCGAGATCAAAGCGGTGCTCTCGGCGGCGCGCGAGGGCGCGCAGGGCCGCGTCGTCGCGGTCGTCCAGCCGCACCGCTACACCCGGCTCCGGGACCTGATGGAGGAGTTCCAGGGCGCCTTCAACGACGCCGACATCGTCTATGTGGCGCCGGTCTATGCGGCGGGCGAGGAGCCGATCGAGGGCGTCGATTCGCACGCCCTCGTCGAGGGGCTGAAGGAGCGCGGGCACCGCGCCGTTAAAGCAGTGGCGGACCTCGACGACCTCTGCCGTCAGCTGCGCGACCTCGCCGCGCGCGGCGACATGGTGATCTGCCTCGGCGCCGGCGACATCACCAAATGGGCCGCCGGCCTGGCCGACGGCATCTGCCGGGCGAGGGCGAGCAAGTGAGCGGGGGCGGCCTCTCCCGTTCCTCCCTGCCGCCAGGCGGGGAGGGGGACCATGCGGAGCATGGTGGAGGGGTAGAAGGCTCCGCTTCCGAGGTTCGTGCGCCGGACCCGCGGAAGCCCGGTCCGCTACCCCTCCACCACCCTGCGGGTGGTCCCCCTCCCCATGCTGCGCACGGGGAGGAACTCCCCACCCTCGCCGGAAAGCTCGAACCCAACGGCGCCCTCGCCTCCTTCATCTGGTTCAAGACCGGCGGCCCGGCCCAGTGGCTGGCGCGGCCGGAGAGTGCGGAGGATCTCGCGCGCTTCATGGCGGGGCTCGATCCGGAGGTGCCGGTGATGGCGGTCGGACTCGGCTCCAACCTCATCGTGCGCGACGGCGGCGTCCCGGGTGTCGTCGTGCGGCTGCCCAAGAGCATGGCCGGCGTGACGGTGGAAGCGGGCAACCGCCTCCGCGCCGGCGGCGGGGCGCCCGGCATCAAGGTCGCCTCGGCCGCGCGCGATGCCGGCATAGACGGCCTCTCGTTCCTGTCGGGCATTCCCGGCACGGTCGGCGGCGCGGTGCGGATGAATGCCGGCGCCTATGGCCGCGAGACCGCGGACGTCCTCGTCGAGGCGACCGTCGTCCTGCGCGACGGCCGAATCGAGACCTGGCCGCGCGACAAGTTCGGCTACACCTACCGCCACAGCGAGACGCCCGCGGGCGCGATCGTCGTCGAGGCCGTGTTCGAGGGCGTGCCGGGCGACCCGGAAGCGATCGGCGCCGAGATGGACCGCATCGCCGCGGAGCGCGAGGCGACCCAGCCGACCCGCACCCGCACCGGCGGCTCGACCTTCAAGAACCCGCCGGGCGACAAGGCCTGGCGGCTGATCGACGCGGCGGGCTGCCGGGGCCTCACCATGGGCGATGCGCAAGTGTCGGAAAAGCATTGCAACTTCCTGCTCAATCTCGGCAATGCGAGCGCGGCGGAGATCGAGGCCCTGGGCGAGGAAGTCCGCCGCCGGGTGAAGGCCCATTCGGGCGTCGTTCTGGAGTGGGAGATACAAAGAGTGGGAGTGGCGCAGTGAGCGTGGCGGATACCGGGAAGCTCCACATCGCGGTCCTGCTCGGCGGCTGGTCGGCCGAACGCAACGTGTCGCTGATGAGCGGCGGCGGCGTCGCCGACGCGCTCGAAAGCCTCGGCCACAAGGTCACCCGCATCGACATGGACCGCAATCTCGCCAGCGTGCTGGACGCGGTGCGGCCCGACATCGTGTTCAACGCGCTGCACGGCACGCCCGGCGAGGACGGCACGGTGCAGGGGCTGATGGACCTGATGGGCGTGAAATACACCCATAGCGGCCTCGTCACCTCGGTCATCGCGATCGACAAGGAGCTGACCAAGCAGCAGCTCGTGCCGCGCGGCATCCGCATGCCGGAAGGCAGGATCGTCGAGAGCGAGAGCCTCTACGAAGCCGATCCGATGCCGCGGCCCTATGTGCTGAAACCCGTCAACGAAGGCTCGTCGGTCGGCGTCGCCATCGTCACGGAAGGCGGCAATTACGGCGAGCCGATCGGCCGCGACAGCCAAGGCCCGTGGCGCGAGTTCAAGCGCCTGCTCGCCGAACCCTTCATCAAGGGCCGCGAGCTCACCGTGGCGGTGCTCGGCGACGAGGCGCTGGCGGTGACCGAGCTCCAGCCCAAGTCCGGCTTCTACGATTACGACGCCAAATATACCGACGGGCTCACCGAGCATGTCTGCCCGGCGCGGATCCCGGACGCGGTGCGCGACGAGGCGATGCGGCTGGCGCTCGAGGCGCACCGCATCCTCGGCTGCCGCGGCTGCTCGCGCTCCGATTTCCGCTGGGACGACGACGCGGGCGTGGACGGGCTGTATCTGCTGGAGGTCAACACCCAGCCGGGCATGACGCCGCTCAGCCTGGTGCCGGAGCAGGCGAAATATCGCGGCATGAGCTATGCCGAACTGGTGCAGCGGATCGTGGAGGAGGCGCTGTGAGCGCCCGGATCGCCCGCGGCGCGGGACCCCGCGGCGGGGCGCGGCCGAAGCAGGCGCCGCGCGGCGGCGGCAAGGGCCGCGGCAAGAAGGCGGCCGCGCCCGATCCGTTGCCCGAGGCGGTGCGGCGGCTGAGCTGGTGGCTGTTCCTCGGCATGCTGGTCGCGCTCGCCATCGCGGCGATCGCGATGCTGCGCGTGCCGCAGATGATCGGCTCGACCGTCGGAGAGGCGGTCGGCGAGGCCGGCTTCGCGGTGAAGCGGGTCGAGATCAAGGGCGCCGACCGGGTGCCCAAGCTCCAGATCTACAACGTCGCCTTCGACCAGCCGTCGACGGCGATGCCGCTCGTCGACCTCGAAGGCACGCGCCAACGCCTGCTCCAGTTCGGCTGGGTGCGCGACGCCCGCGTCTCGCGCCGCCTTCCCGACACTTTGGTCGTCGAAGTGGCGGAGCGGCAGCCCGCCGCCATCTGGCAGCACAACCAGCGCCTCGCCCTCATCGACCGCGACGGCGTGGTGCTGGAAGCGGTCCGGCTCGAGGCGATGCCGGACCTGCCCC